>DMJA01000178.1 GCA_003451935.1 Verrucomicrobiota bacterium
GGCCTGTACGCTGCGCGACTGCCTGGTGGAGGGGAACGGCTCCTCCTCGGGCGGGGGCATCATGGTCGGCGGCGAGGCCACCAACGCGCTGGTGGAGGATTGCACGATCGAGGGGAATATCGCCTCCAACGGCCCCGGCGGCGGGATCGTGCTGTACAGCAATTCACGCGGACGGGTCCACCGTTGCATCATCTCCGGCAACTCGGCGGTCACCTTGGGCGGCGGCGTCTGGATCGACCAGGACGGAACGGTATCCAATTGCTGGATCACAGGGAACCTGGCCCTGGCGGAGGATGGCGGGGGCGTCTATATGGCGTGCTCAGGATCGACGAATCCGTCGCGGGTGGTGAATTCCGTGATCGCCGGGAATGCCGCGGCGAGATACGGGGGCGGAATCTATTCCGTCGGGCCCCTCGGGGCGGTGTCTCCCGTGGTCAACTGCACGATCGTGTCCAACACGGCGGGTGCCGACGGCGGCGGCGTTTTTGCCTACACAACTCGTTTCATCAACGACATCATCTATTTCAATTCGGCGCCGACCAATGCCAACTTGAATGCGCACGACTCGATTTTGTCCTGCATCATCAGCAACTGCTGCACGACCTCCAATTACTTTTGGCCGAGCATTACCAACGCCCCGGCGTTCGTGGATGCGGGGGCGGGGGACTTCCGGTTGGCGACGGCCTCGTTCTGCATCGACGCGGGCACGACCAACGGCGCGCCGGGAAACGACATCGATGGCAATCCGCGGCCGCGGGTCGGCACGCCGGGCGGCTTGTCTCGAACCGACATCGGCGCCTGCGAATACGGATTCCATTTCAACGCCATCCGGTTCACGGCCACCAACACGGTGCAATTGCAGTGGGATGTGCAAGACCGCGGCATTTACCGGCTGGATTTGGCGACCAACACGGCAGCCCATCCAACCAATTGGTCTTGGCATGATGTGGCGGCGTATACCAATCCCGGCATGGCGGCAGGGCAATTTCTCGTGCGCACCCAAACGGTCGCCGGAACCGGCCCCGTTCCCCTGAGCGGCAACTTCCGCCTACGCATCAGCCACACGCTTTTCTAGGCGGGATCTGGGTTCCGGCGCCAATGAATTTCGGGCCTGAACAATTGGTGCATGGCCAGCCGTGGGGGCATCTGCACGGCGGCTATTTTTCCGATCCGGGGGTGGCGCGGCCGCTGGTTGAAACCATTCTGAAGGCGGCGCAGGAATCACGCCCGGACATCATCATCGACCTGGGCGGCGGAACGGGCTTCCTTCTGTCGCAGCTGCGGAAGTCGGGCATGGGTGCAAAGACGGGACTGGTGGATCTCGACAGTTCAGAGGCGCAGCTTTCCGAGGCGGGCCGATTGGGCATTGCCTGCGCCCGCGGCACCGTGGATGGCTTTTGCCGGCGCGAGGTGGTGCCCGCCGGACAGAAGGCGCTCTTTGCCATGCGGTCCGTCCTGCACTATTCCGGGGAAGCTGGGTTGACGCCTCTGCTTCGGCACATCCGGGCACAGGCGCTGACGGGGGAATACTGGGTGCACCAGACCGCGTGCTTCGTGCGGGAAGAAGAGGCCGATGGCCTCAACGCGCTCTATCGAAAAATGCGCACGGACAAATGGTATCCGGCCTTGGCCGATTTGCGGGAGCGTTTGGCGGAGACGGGCTGGCAAGTCGAGTCCGTCCTGCCCGCGCCAGCCTTGCATTTGGATTCCGACGAACTAGGACTGCGCTACGGATTGGATTCTGCCGAAATCCGGCGGATCGGCGCGGAAATGGCCAAGGAATTCGGCGCGGAAAATGTGATTTTTCAACTCCGGCCCGGCGGGTTTCGCGCCGCGCTTCACTACCATATTTTCATTTGCAGGGCGCGGTGAGGGTCGGCCGTTATTTTGTGCTCGGTCTCGGAGTTGGCCTGTGGGCCGGTTCGGCGATCGCCGATGCGCGCATCGCAGATGTCCGCACCGACCGGGCGCGATTTGCGCCCGGCGAGACCGCCCGCATTACCGTGGAAGTGGCCAACGATTCGGCCGGAGCCTTCGCGGGGGAATTGCGGCTCTGCATCCGAAAGATCGGCGACGGGGCGGGAACGCGGGTTTGCCCGGTTTCGCTGGCGGCGGGCGAAACCGCGGTCCAGACCGTGGGCTGGAAGGTGCCGCAAGCGGATTTCGTAGGATATGGGATCGACGTTGATTTGGTGGCGAACCAGGCGGTGGTGGACCGGGCGTCGCACGCGCTGGATGCCAGTTCGGACTGGCGGAAGTTTCCGCGCTACGGGTTTTTCTCCGATTTCGGGCCGGACCAGACGGAAGAAGAAATCGAACGGCGCGCGGAGGAGCTGGCGCGCTATCACATCGGCGCCGTGCAGTTCTACGACTGGATGTTCACGCACGACCGGCTGGTGGCGTGGAAGCCGGATGGAACCCTGGCGGCGGAATGGAAGGATTGGACGGGCAGGACGATCGTGGCGGAAACCCTGCGGCGCAAGGTGGCGGCGGCGCATCGACAGGGCATGAAGGCGCTGGCCTACACCCTGATGTATGGGGACAGCGGGAGCGACCGGCCGGAACATCTCGAATGGGCGGCTTTCAAAGAGCCCTTCCAGACCGATTGGCAGAAAGTGGAAAGCCATCCGCCGACCAATTCCTTTCTGTTTGTGATGGATGTGACCCATCCCGAATGGAGGCGGCATCTTTTTGGGGAGCTTCGCGAGGCGTTCCGGCAGTTCGGCTTCGACGGGCTGCACCTCGACAATCTTGGGGCCAGGCGGCTCTATCGGTACAACTCCGACTCCAGGATCGATGAGCGCCGCGCGTTTCCGGCGTTCATCGCGGCGGCCAAACGGGCATTCCCGGGCGCGTTCGTGCTGCACAACGATGTGATGGGCAACTACCGGGATGAAATCGCGCAATCGGAGGCGGATGCCTATTACCAGGAAGTCTGGTATCACGAGACCTACCAGGAATTGCGCGACATCATCCTCGACGCCCAGGCGAAATCCGGCGACGCCAAGCCGGTGGTGCTGGCGGCCTATGTCCATAAGTACGACCCGCCACCGGAGTGGATCGACGACGCGACGGTGCGCCTGCTGGACGCCGCGATTTTCGCCAACGGCGGGTTCCATCTGGAACTGGGCGAGGGGTTGGAAATGCTCGTGAACGAATATTTCCCCATTCACCAGCCCCGGATGCGGCCGGGCCTGGAGCGGGCTTTGCGAGACCTGTACGATTTCCAGGTGCGGTACCAGAACCTGCTGGTGTTCAATCCGGCAGGAAATCTGCGGGATGGCACGCCCGGCGCGAACCTATCCAGCTCCACCCATGCGCTGGACAAAAACGCGCGCTCGGAGAGCCTCTGGACGGTGGTCAAGGTGCTGGAGGGCCAGTACGACGCCGTCAGCCTGATCAACCTCTTCGGCGTGGACACGCTCTGGCGGAACCGGAGCGATCCGCCGCACGCGCAACGGGACATCCGATTGAAGTATTATCTCGATCGCCCGGTGCGCAAGGTTTGGCTGGCCACGCCCGACGACGGGCTGGGGAGGCCGCAGGAACTTGACTTCGCCGAGGGGCGCGACGGGGACGGCTATTTTGTCGAGGTGGCGGTGCAAAACCTGGAATATTGGGAATTGTTGATTTTCGACAAAAGGAGTAGCTTGGAGGCCAATCAATGAGGAGGGCCCCATGAACAGATTGGCCGGACGAATCCGCAAGTGGATCTGGATGTTGCCGTTGATTTTCGCGGCGGGGGCGCTGGGGGGGTGCGATGATTCGGATTTCGACCGCGACCCGCCGGAGGGGCAGGGCTCGATGGTGGTGGACAACTACACGGGCGACCGGGTGCGGGTGTACATCGAGGGCGAACGCGTGGACAGCGTCGGAGAGGGGGATCACCGCTACTACGACCTGGATCCAGGCGTCTATCGCGTGGCGCTGGACGGGGACGACACCGATCGTTCCTGGGCGGGCGATGTGGACATCCTCGAAAACCGCCGCACCGTGCTGGAAGTGCGCGGCTATTCAGGCGACTACGATGAATTCGACGTCCGGATCTATTTCGATTGAACGAGCGGGCGGTTTCGCGCGATTCTCGCCTATCTACCAAACGAGTGAGGTTCCACCATGAGAAGAGGCTGGATATTGTGGATCGGGTGCCTGCTGGCGGGCGGGGGATCGTGCTGGGCGGACGAGGCGAGCCATCGGCAAGCCGTCGATGAACTGTTTGCGCAGATCGACATGGCGGCGACCGTGGACCAGACCGTGCAGCAGGTGGCCGCCGCGCTGACGGGCGCGGTGCCTGAGGACCTCGGCTATCGGGACGTGGTGGACGCATATGTCCGCAAGTACATCGCTTGGGAAGCCTTGAAGGACGAGGTGGCCGAGCGGTACATGCAGGCCTTCACCGAGGAAGAAATCGGCGACCTCATCGCGTTTTACAACACGGCGGCGGGCCGCAAGCTTCTGGCGCAATCCCCCGTCATTGGCCGGGAGGTTGCCGTCTCCGTGCATCGGCGCCTGGTGGAACATAGTCCCGAGCTCAAGCAGATGATGATGGATGCCGATTTCCGCGCGTTCCAAGACTCGCTCAGCCAAGACGAGTCCCTGGTGGCGGATCCCCCCCGGTAAGGAACCGGCCATGAAGCATCGATTTTCGAAATGGAATGCGCCCGGGCCGGCGCTGGCCGGGTTTCTGATCGCGCTGGTCGCCGCCGCGCAGGCGTGGGGCTGGACGGAGGAGGTCCGGAATGCGGCGGGCGAGGTGGCCAGTGGCCAGGCCTCGGAGGCGGCGCAGCGCGCCAGTTTCGAGAACAACCAGGCAATCAACCGGATGGGCGCGCGCGGCCCCGGCCAGGGCGGAGTGCCCAAGGACGTCTATACCGCCAACCAGAATGCGTTCACCGCCAAGAACAACGAATTCATCCGCGACGCCGCCCGCAAATGCGGGCTCGAGGTGGATATCAAAGGACCCCGGGTGGATCCGAAAACGGGCCAGCCGGATCCGCTGGCGGGCACGGACACCGACGTGAACGTGCGGACGAAGGATGGCAAGCCGCTGACGTACGACCAGTGGAAGCGGCTGAACGACACCTACACCCAGAACGTCAACGAGTACCTGAAGAAGCCCCCCGGAAGCAAGGTCAACACCGGCACCGATTTGATGCCGGATCCCGCCACCACGCCGCCGGAAACGTTTAAGGAAATCACCCGGACGATCAACGAACAGGGGGGCACGACCTACAGCGATCCCGCCGCCGCGCGCATCGAGGCCGCCATGGCCAGCAAGGGGCCGGTCACGGTGAATGAGGTCGGTGGCTATGTCAAGGAACTGCAAACCCAGGCGAACGCGCATTTCGACCAGGCGGCGCGGACCACCGCCGAGGCCAATGCGAAGGCCCGCGCCCTCGGCGAGAACCATCCCGAGGTCCAGGATCTGCGCGCCAAGGCCCAGATCGAGAATTCGCAGGGCGCGAAATACATCGACAAGATCACGGATGTCGGCGCCAAGATCCGCGAGCAGGCGGGAGTCGCGGCGCCGAAGGGGCAGACCCCGCCGTCCAGCAGCCTCACCGAAGCCTTGCGCAACAACCGCGGGGCCGACACCATCGCGCAGTCCGAACAAATCGGCCCGTTGGCGCAGAACGCCCTGAACAACGCCACGCGGGGCGCCATTGAAGACCTGGGGCGGGTGGCGGCGGCGAATCCGGAAGCCGCCCCCGCTTGCCAGCAGGCCATCGCCGATAGCCTGCGCGATTTGACGATGAGCCAGAAGGGCCAGGCGATGGACATGCTGAAGACGAAATTCGGCAACCAATTCGCGCAGGGGGTGGCGGCGGCCGCGCAGGGGCCCACGGCCGGAGCCCAGGTCATGAAGGGGTTCGACAAGGTGATGAAAGTCATCGGGCCGGGATTGATGGTTTGGGATGGGTATCACCGCATCACCGGGGCCTTGAATGCCCCCGACGAGGCGAAGACCTATGTCGCCGGCAAGGCCGCGGGCGGATTCATTGGCGGTTTGGGCGGGGCGGCCGCAGTGGGGCTGGGGGTGGCGGCGGTGCTGGGCGCGCCGGTCACCGCGGTGGGGGCGGCGGCGGTCATCGGGGCCAGCGTCGTGGCCGGGGCGGTGGGCTATGGCGTCGGCGATTATGCGGGCACTTCGCTGGCCGGGTGGATGCTGGAAGGCGTGCGGCCGCGCGACCAGAGCGAGTACGACGCGCTGGCGGCCAAGGGCCTGCTCGAAGGCGGCAAGGACATCTATGGCCAGTTGATCGCGGCCGGGGTGCCGGCCGACGTGGCGCAGGCGGCGGCCGACGCCTACAAGCGCGGCGACGTGAAGACGTTCCGCGAAATCCTTGCGGCGGTGCGCAGCATTCTCGTCAAGGATGCCAAGAAAATACCGGTCCGCCGGTTCGCCGATCTGCCCAAGACCGAGGTCCAGGCCCTGCTGAACTGCCTCTGTTCGGCGTCGCTCGGAGCCAACCCGTGGGTGGCCCAGGGCTACAACACCACCATCCCCCCCGACGCGGATCCGAAAAAACATTCCTGCGGCAGCCTGGCCAACGGTCCTTGCATGGCGCAGGGGTTCGGCTGCTGGCGCAGCTTCATCAAATGGAGCAATCCGGGCATCGCGGACTGCCTCGCGTCCTTCAATCTGCCGACCAATTCCGGCTTCGTGCGCGGGCAGATCGACGCGGCCCACCAGAAGGAGTTCGAGAAGCCGTTCACGGTGAAACTGGACGTGTCGCCCACGGAGGTCTGCCCGGGGGACAAGGTGCAGGTCAACGTGATTTGCGAAGGCGGCCGGGGCGACTACCAATACCGCTACGACATCGGGTGGCCCCTGCAAAAGCCGCCGGACGCGCCGAAAAACGGATGGACGCCGACCTCCTCCAGCAGCCTGGCGCTCACCGTGGATCCGACCCTCAAACGGGGATTCTACGACGGACGCTGGGTCTATACCCGGCCGGCCGAAGCCTACAACGCCGGCGTCTGGGTGACGGCATCGAGCACCACGTGGGATCCGGTCAGCCAGCAGGAAACGGTGGTAACGGCGCACCAGGTGGCGACGGTCCACCTCCGCCCGCACCACGAATGCGAAAAATTGAATCCCCCCAAGCCTTCGGAAACCGAGAAGCCCCCCAAGAAGACGGACCGCCCCCCCAAGAAAACAACCCCCTCGCAGTCGGCCAATCCACCCGGCGCGCCGGTGGATTCGCCGACCGCGCCGGTGAAGAAACCGACGTCCTCTTCACCGCCCGCGCAGATGACCGGCGCCTCGGCAGGGGCGGGGCAGCAGGTCCCGTCCGCGCCGCCGCCGCCGCCCGCGAGGGGCGACAAGCCTTCGTCTCCGCCGCCATCGTCTAAGCCGGGGAAACCGTTGCCCCCGACGCCGGGGGAAAAGGCAACGCCTCCGTCCGATTCCAATGAGTGCTGGGCCGCCGGATCGGGCTATGGCACGCCGGAAACCGGCAACACCTTCATCGGCGAAGTGCGCGCCGGGCGGAAAGTCCGGCTGACCATTTCCGGACCGGCTGGCCATGGAACCGCCGATGGGGTGACCCAGGCGTCGTTGTCGTTCCCGTATGTCGCGGGCGATTACACCATGCGCGTCGAGGATCTCCATCAGCCCGGCTGCGTCACGGAGGAAAAGGTGAGCATTCCCCCGGCGGGGGCTGGGACGAACGCGCCCTCCGGGACCGCAACGGGGAGCAACGATTGCGCCTCGTGCCTGAGCATCGGCGGATCTGCCGCCGGATCTGGCGCAAGCCTCACCGATGCCGCCGGGCAGACCACCGCCCGGACCGAGGCCAGCGCGATATATTGGGTCGAAGGCTGTCCGGGCCAGAAAGTGCGCCTGACCGTGAAGGGTTCGGACGGCTGGACGGGCTCGGCGGAGGCCGAAAACCAGCGCGCCTCCGTCGCGCGCCCCGTGGGAATGGCCAGCGGGACGGACGAAATTCTCGCCGAGAATCTGAGCATTCCCGGATGCTCCAGGACCATGCACATGCCCTTCGGGCCGCCTCCGGAAATGGCCGGGACAAATATGGATAACTGCGCCGTGCTGAGCGGCGGCGCCTCGGGGCAGGCGACGAGCCTCACGGATGCCACGGGAAGCATCACCGCCAGCCAGCAGGCCTCGGCGTGGTATCGCGTGGAAGGCCCCGCGCGCACGAAGGTGCGGCTGGCCGTCAAGGGTTCGGATGGCTGGACGGGCTCGGCGGAGGGCGACGAAAAGGCCGAACTGACCCGGCCCATCGGAACGGAATCCGGAACCGACAGCATCGTCTATGAAAACCTGAGCATTCCAGGTTGCCGGAAGACCGCCGAGATTCCCTTCGGCCCGCCCCCTGCCGATCTCAAGGGTTCGGAATTGCCGGCGGAAGGAGGGGGGGCCATGCCGACCGCCGGAACACAAGTGCTGGGCGGATTAGTCGGGACCGCGGCGGGCAAGGCCGACAAGAAGATGGCGGATGGCTTGGCGGTGATGGGCGGCAATGCGGCGATCCAAGAGGCGTCGAACGTCGGCAACCAGACGATCCAGGATGCGAAAAACACGCTCAACTCGGGCGGGCAGGCGGCGCAGGACATCCGGGACAAGAGCCAGCAGAAGATCCAGATCGAGGAGGGCAAGGACGCCCATCCGTTCGCGACCGCCATCCTCGAGGGCGTCGGCAGCGGTCTCAGCCAAGCGGGGCAGCAGTTCGGCGCCGGGCTGGGGGAAGGCGTGGCCGGTGAAATTTTCGATCCTCACCATTCCCCGTCCGGCGATGGGGTGGCGAAGGCGGGGGCGAGCACAGGGGCCGTCGCCCCGGCATCCGAGGACTCGCATGGCGCAGGTTCCGCGCCGGCATCCAGTGGAACAAAAAAGAAGCCGGGCGGGGGCGCGGTTTCGCCGCCTGCCACGACGGCGACCGCCCCGGCGTCGGAAGGGCAAATCTTGGCGGACGCGCTTTGCCCGGTTTGCGGACAGATGTACAATCCCGCCGTTGGCCACCCGTGTCCCGGCTCGCAGGAAATCCTGGCGGACGCCCTTTGTCCCGTGTGCGGGCAGATGTACAATCCGGTGCATGGCCATTCCTGTCCGGGTGCGGCTCAGGAACCCGGGAAAACCGTCTGCGAAATTTGCGGAAAATCCCCGGCCATCTCTGTGTCCACGGTGGATGCGGGCAGCAAGAGGTTGTGCAGCGCGTGCCAAGGGTACCACCGCTGTCCGCAATGCGGAAAATACGCGATGGAGTTCCACGGCGCAGGCTACAACTACGGGGCTACCGGCGGTCCCAGCGGTTCGGGCTACATCGAAGGCGTTTGTTCGGAGTGCCTGGCCAAGTGGAAGCGGGAGCACAATCTGCCGTGACGGGAATCGTTTTCAAATGAATCCGGACTGGAAAAGGAGGCGTTTATGACCTGCAAGGGAACCTGTGGCTGGGCGTTGATCGCCCTGTTGATGTGCGGGTGCCAGATGAAGCATCGGATGATGGTGCCCGTCGTTTCCACGGATCTGCTTCCCGAAGAACGCGCCGCGATGCAGACGCGGATCCTCCCGGCATCGGAGGAGGTGGTTTTTGCGGCGACGGTGGCGGTGCTGCAGGACTTGGGTTGGAAACTGGACACCGTGGACCGTTCCAGCGGCCTCATCCGGGCTTCGACCGAAAAACGCCTCGAACCGTTGGGGCCCAAGGAAGAGAAGATCTCGAGCTTCGAGTGGCGGCGGGCGGCCATCCAGAAGCGTTCTTCGGAAAAAGACCAATGGACCCGCTGGGATGAAATGGTCGCCCACATCGAGAAATGGCCGGCCAAGCAGTCCCGGGAAAGGATCGTGCTTGCCCGCTGCGGCGCCTTGCCCGCGATGTCCTATCCCGCGCGCGTGGACAAGCGCGACGTGGTGATCAATGCGCCCGCCAAGGAGGAATCGCAGGAAATCCACCTGGGGGAGGTCTATGACACGCTGTTCCGCCGCATCGACCAGGCCATCCTGGACCGCACGCGGACCGGAGAAGAATAGGAGAAATCCATGAATCCAACCCCGCTGAAAATTGTTTTTGGGGCGGGCCTGCTGGCGCTGGCGCTGGCGGGCTGCGCCTCGCCCACGGGCAAATACTTCAAGGATGTGGATGACGAGGCGAACCTGTATGTCACGCCCGGCCACGGCAAGATCCACAAGGTCGCCATCATGCCCTTCCGCGCGCCTACGGAGCTGATCGGCAATTCGGTTTCCGACATGATGGTGACCGAGATGCTCCATGCGGAGCGCTATGAACTGGTGGAGCGCAGCCAGATGGCGCAGGTCCTGAACGAATCCGAACTGTCGCTGGCCGGCCTCTCGACGGCCAAGGCGGTGGAGATTGGCAACATGCTGGGCGCCGATGGCGTGATCATCGGCACGGTGGATGAATACGGGACGGTGGCCCAGCGGGGGCGCAGCTTCCCGGTGGTGGGCGTATCCGCGCGCTTGATCGACTGCGCCTCGGGCAAGGTGGTCTGGAGCGTGGACATGGCCGAGCGGGCCGAGAAATCGGAGGTGACGCTGCCCCAGCACGCCCGCCGCGTGGTCCACTGCATGGTGGGTTCGCTCTACGCCCAACTGAAGAAATCCCGCTAAGAAAGAGAGAATCCCATGACACGGAACGCCCTCGGCTCTTGGATTTGCGCGGCGGGCCTCTGCCTGCTGACCGCCTGCCAAACAGCCGCTCCCACCCCTTCCCCCCGTCCGGTCCGGCGCGAACCGGCCCAGCAGGCCGAAGCCATTCGGCAGGCCAAGCTCGCTTCCCAGCTCCCGCGGGTCATGCTGCTGGTGGATGAGAAGAGTTTGGGGACGATCCCGACCGCCGAAGTCGAAGCCATGGCCATCCAGATGCTGCTGGCGGAGAACGTCCAGGTCGTGGATCAGGACATGGTGCAGTCCAACCTTGCCAAGGGGCAGGAGGTCCTGAAGATGGCCGGCGACAACCGCGGGGCGGCCGCCCTCGGCCTGCAATTCGGCGCGGACGTCGTCATAATCGGCGAGGTGGTGGCCAAACCCTCCGCCCGGCGCATCAGCGATTCCAATTTGCGCACCTATCAGGCCGCGGCGACCCTGCGGGCCATCCGCACGGACAACTCTGCGACCATCGCCTCTTCCTCGGAGGATGCGTCCGTCATCGGGCTGGACGACGTGGTCGGCAGCGCCAAGGCCATCAAGACCGCCGGAAAGAAAAGCTTGGACACCCTGATCCCCGGGCTGCTGGATGCCTGGACTCGGTCCGGCGGCAAGCAAGGGGTCCGCCTGAACCACGTCACGGTGACGGTGGGCGGCGTGGACCAGATGTGGAAGCTCAAGGCGATCCGCGAGCAGTTGGTTTCCCTGGACAAGCAGACGGTCAACGTGGTCCAGCGGAACTATACCTCCGGAATGGCGATCTTCGAGCTGGATTCGCTCGTGCCCATCGAAGAGCTGTCCGAGACCATCGTCCTGAAGCCGC
Organism: Verrucomicrobiota bacterium; assembly: GCA_003451935.1. GTDB lineage: Bacteria > Verrucomicrobiota > Kiritimatiellia > CAIQIC01 > Lenti-01 > Lenti-01. The sequence goes on from DMJA01000178.1 coordinate 11,451, forward strand.
CGCAGGACATCAAATTCCAGGTGCTGGAAGTCGGCGCGGGCAACATCCATCTGAAAATCGCCGGGCCCTGACGTTCCGCGGGAGGATTGGCCATGAACGGAAGAAGACTGCTAGCGGGATGGTTTGCCGTGGCGCTCCTGTGCGCGCCTGGCGGCGTGCGCGGGGAGGTGTCGGCGTCTCCGTCGGGGACGCTGGCGGCGAACTACCTCCGCTATTTGTTGCTCAACCACGTGGGTGCCCAAGGAGCGGATCTCATCGCCCAGGCGCCGGCAGGCCTGCAGTCCGATCTGCGCACCCGCCTCGATGGCTGGCGGGGTTCGTTTCAGGAAACCATCCGCGTGGATCTGGAGCAAGGCCTGGGCGCGGAGGCGCGTCCGCGTTTCGAAGCGTTCATTGCCGCCTTCACCCAGGCCGAGCAGGCCAAGGATTTGACCTATCTGGAGCAACTGGGTTCGGACGTGGGCTGGCCCGGTCCGGCGGCTGCCGGATTCGAGGCCTTTCGCCGCTGGGGCATCCAGCAATGGGTGGCTGTCGAAATGCAGGCCGGCGTGGACTTCCTGGGCGAAATGGCCGCCCAAGTGGATGCCGCCGCCCGTCAATCGGCGGCGCCGCCACCTCCGCCGCGCCCGGTCAACCCGTTGCGGGACGCCGAATCCGCGGCGCCTCCGCTGGAGTCTGGGGAGGTTTCCAACGGCGCGCCGCTCCAGAGCTTTTCGGGCCGGAGGGAGCAGCGGCGCGAAAAGGCGCTGGAGCAGGCCCAGGCGGGGATGGATCAAGTGGCCGCCGAACGCGAGGCTTGGGAACAGGAATACGCCAGCGAGGTCGAGGCCAAGGCGCAGGCCGAGGCCGAGGCGATGAAAAGCCAGGCCGAGCGTCTGGCCGCCACGGATGAAGAGGCCCTTGAGCAGCGCAAGAACAGCCTGAAGTCGAAGGTGGTTTCGGTGCTGGCGGGCGTGGCCAGTTCAACGGTCAGCGGCTTCACCGGCGCCGTCGGCGGGCGCGCGGCCGACGAAGCCGTCCACGCCATCTTTGACGACAAGTAGTGGGCGCCGCCGAGGCCCCCCCCCCGGGCCGTTATTTCGGCGGACGGACTTCCAGCGGCGCCGACGGCGCGCTTTCGAGTTCGTCCTTGTCCACGGCGATGACCATCAGGACTTTTTTCTGTGCGAGGGCTTCGGCGGGGAAGAAGTATTCGGCCTTTTCAGAGGAGGCGATTTCTTCTTGTCCGAACAGCTTCTTGTTCAGGATGCGGTAGCGCGCGATGTCTTTTTGCGGAGGCGCTTCCCACCGCAAGAACGCCCCATCGCTTTTCCATTCCACGGCGAGGTCCACAGGCGCATCGGGCAGGGGCTTGGTGGAGCCGGCGACCGGCTCTGACCACTCGCTTTCCAACCCGTCGGCATCGATGGCTTTCACGCGATAATATCGCGTCAGGGCCGAGGGAAGCCCTTCTTGCTTGAAGCCGCGCGTTTCCCCGATGGAAATCCGGCCGGCCTCGGCGAAGCCCCGGTCCGCCAGGGCGGAGGTTTCGATGACGTATTGCGCGATGTCTTTTTCCTTGTTGGCGGACCAAACGAGGCCGATGACGCGGGCCTTGCCCGCGCTCGCTTTGAGCCCCTTGGGCGTCTCCGGGACGACCTTGGTGGTGGCGGCGACGGCTTCGCACCATTCCGAACCCGCTTCGGCGGTGTTGACCGCGCGGATGCGATAGGCGTAGGCCGTGCCGTCCTTGAGCGGGGTTTTCACGCTGGCGCGCATGAAGCGGGAGGCCGCATCGCCCTCATCCACATGGCCTGCGGATTCAAGCCCGTCCACGCGGGCGATCCGAACGAAATCGCCGCCGTTTTCGGAGCGCTCGATTTCGTAGGCGATCACCTTTTCATCCGGCGAGGCGTCCCATGTCAGCTCGACCCGGCGCGGCAGGCCGGTGACGGCGGCGAGGCCTTCGACCACGGGGGGCAGGGGGCGGGTCGTCGCCATCACGACGTCGGAATCGTCGCTTTCGGCGGTCACGTCGTTGATGGCGCGGACGCAATAGAAATAGGTGCGGTCATCCTCCAAGTCGCCGGGATCCTTGCCTCCATCGAGATGGGCGGCGCTTTCCCGCCCGTTGACGGAAGCCAGATAGGTGAAGGGCCCCGCATCGTTGTCGGAGCGGTACACGTCGTAGCGGACGACGTCTTCCTCGGGACTTGCCGCCCAGGACAGCGGAACGCAACGCACCTGGAGGCTTTCCGCGGCCAGGTCCCTTGGCGAGTCCGGCGGCGGCCGGGTGGCGATTTCAATCGGCTCGGAGGCCTCGCCAATGGAATCCACGCGGTTCACGGAACGGATGCGGTAGAGATAGGTCGTGGAATCCCGCAGCGGCGATGCGGCGGTGCCGCCTTCGCCGAAGGACGGGGCCGTCACTTCGCCGACTTGCGAATAGACTTCATCGGCCGCGTTGGCGCGCTCCACGAGGTATTTCACGACCCCCTCGGCATCGGAAGCGGTCCATGCTAGGTGCACCGCGCGACCGGCGGGGGTGTCGGCTTGGATGTCCGAAGGGGGATTCGGCGGCGCGGCGGTCCTGCTGGGCTGGGCCTCGGTGGGGCCGCTTTCCTGTCCATCCGGTCCCACGGCGACCAGGCGGTAATAATAGGTGGTCGAATCCTGCAACGGCGCGTTTCGCTCGCCGATATCGGAATAGCGGCCCCGCGATGCGGGCAGGGTCGCCAGCGGAATGAATGGGCCGTCCGGCGATTCCGCACGCTCGATCCGGTATTTCACGGAACGGTCCGGCGGGGGAGTCCACTCCAGCGCCACTTCCCGCAAGCCCAGATCGGAAATCGCAAACATCTCGGGGCTGTCTGGCGGCGGCGTTTCCGGCCCGGCCGTGACAGGTCCGTCGGCGTATATGGGTTCATCGGCGCGGTCGCGTTCGCCGCGGGCGTCGTCATATTCCTCGTTGACCTGGCGCTGCACCTTCCAATTCTGAACCAAACCCGCCACCATCTCATGCACGACGACGCGGGCGTGGCCGGACAGGGTGTCCAGCGGAGTCTCCGCCCGCCGCGCATGGCCGAGGCTCCACATCACGCGCCCGCTGTCGCAGTCGATCAACCGGATGGACGCGCCCACCACCGGATAGCTCCGTCCCCGGTGCGCCACCGTCGCATATTCATCCACGGTGCCGAGGATGACGCCCTCCGCGCCCAGCATCTTGCCGGCCTCGATGGCGGCGGATTCCGACAGGCCCGAAAGCGCGAATTCGGTCTCGCCCAGCACGCGGTCGATCTGGCCCCGTTCCACGAGGGTATAGCGCCTGGCCCGGAGCAGTTCCGTCACGAAGATGTCCGACACCGAGGAGCCGATCAATTCTGTCGGCGCCTTGAAGGGCATGACGGCCACTTTTTCGATCGACGAGGCCACGGGCGCGACATAGACGTTGGCATCGCTTTTGGTTTTCCTGAAATAGGCATCCTGGGCCGGTACCGGGGGAGGGCAGGCGAGCCAGGCCAATGCTCCGGCGAGCAGAAGACGGCCCAATCCTGATTTTTCAAAACGCAGACAGACATTCATTTCCAAGCCTCCTGCTTGAATGATTTGTTTGGGACCATGTCGCAATCAGCGGCAAAAGCAAAGAAAAAGCCGTTCACTCGGCGAAGGGTCAGCCCTTGCAGCCTGCCGGAATGCGATACAAGCCGCCCGAGGCCTGGACCAGATCCTGCAGCGAATGGACAGGCAGGAGGTCGGGCGTGGCGATGGCGGGATCGAGCCCGAGGTCGGCCACCGTCTTGACGATGCCGGCGGAACGCAGGGATTCCTTCGTGGCGGCATCGACGGCCAGTCCGACGGGCGTGTCGCCCGCGACGGCGGCGACGGCCTTTTGGCGCGTCTCGCTGTCGGGGCACTTGTCGAGATAGGCGATGCCTACTTCGGTGACGATGTGCGTGACCTGGTCGCCCGCGATCATTACCGGCGGCTCCGGGAAGATGCCATCCTTGTGAAGCTGTTGGGCGTCGAGCTCTTCGACGAACACCGGAATGTTCTTTTTCTCGGAACGCGTGGGGGTGATCTGGACGACCAGCTTGCGTCCGCGGAAAACCTGTTCGCGGGTGTAGCCCGCGGCCGTGGTGGCGGGCGTATTGTGGCGGCGGCCGGGAGGCGTGCCGCCAAGGTTCGGCGCGCCGCCGAACCCGGCAATCATGCCCTTGATGGCGGTGGACGAGTTGCCGAAGCGGTCGATTTGGAGAGTCGCGCCGATGAAGAGATCAATGGCGTAGAGCCCGGCGATGTGCGCGCAACAGCGGTTGGAGCGCATGAAGCCGTCGGGGCCGATGGCGAAAATGTCGGGCCGCGCCTGGACGTAATCCTCCATGCCGGGCTCGCCGCCGAACGCATAGACGTGCTCCACAAAGCCCGCCTCGATGGCCGGAATGAGCGTGGGATGCGGATTGAGCACCCAGCGCGTAGCGACCTTGCCTTTGAGGCCGAGCTGCGCCCCGTAGGTCGGCAGGAGCAGCTCGATCGCCGCGGTGGCGTAGCCGAGGCCGTGGTTGAGCGCCTGCACGCCGTAGGGCTGGTAGATGCCCTTCAGCGCCATCATCGCCATCAGGATCTGCTGGTTCGTGATCTTGCCCGGATCGCGCGTGAAAAGCGGCTGGAGGTGGTAGTCCTCGTTCGTCACGACGATGAAATCGACCCACGACGCGGGAATGTCCACGCGCGGGAGTTGCGCGAGTTTCTGCTTCGCCTGCACGACGACGACGCCCATCTTGAAGCGCGTGGCTTCGGCGATGGTCGGGGAATCCTCGGTGTTGTTGCCGGTGAAGATGTTGCCCGCTTCGTCGCAGGCCTCGGCGGCGAGGATGGCGACCTGCGGATAGAGATCCACGAAGTAGCGGCCGTAGAGTTCGAGATAGGTATGGATCGCGCCGATCTTCACTTTCTTTTCGGCGGCAAGCTGGTAGAGGGCCTTTGACTGCGGGCCGGAATAGGCGAAATCCAGGCGGTCGGCAATGCCGAGGCGGAACAGGTCGAGATGCTCATTCAGGACCACGGTGGACTGCGTCATGTGCAGATGGTTGACCT
>DMJA01000307.1 GCA_003451935.1 Verrucomicrobiota bacterium
GGGATGAACCGCCGGCGGGGCAGCAGCGCGAAGAGCAGCACGCCTGCGAGGAACAGGGCGATGGAGGTGGCTTGCGCGACGTCGAGGACGAGCCAGGATTGCCGTTCGTCGCCGCGGAGATATTCCAGCAGGAAGCGGCAGGGGGGATAGAGCAGGAGGTAGAGGGCGAAGACGGCGCCGTCCTTGTAGCGGCGGGGATGCGCGAAGAGGAGGACGGCCCACAGGACGATCAGGCAGGCGGATTCGATGAGCTGGACGGGATAGAGCGGGATGCCGGCGAAGAGCTTGCCGGGTTCGCAGACGGCGGGATAGGCGATGCCGAAGGGGGAATCGCCGGCGGGCCGGCCGTAGCAGCAGCCGTTGAAGAAGCAGCCGAGACGCCCGAGGGCGTGGCCGATCGCGAGGCCGGGGATGGCGAAGTCGGCGGCGTACCAGAGGGGCAGGCGGTGGTGGCGCGCGAACAGCGCCAGCGCGGCGCAGGCGAGCAGGAAGCCGCCATAGAAAATGAGTCCGCCCTGGTCGATGCGGATGATTTCCAGGGGCGCGGCGCGATAATAGGACCAGTTGGCGGCGACGTAGGCGAGGCGCGAGCCGACGATGCCGCTGGCCATGAGCCAGAAGCCGAGGTCGGCGGCGAAGCCCGGCGGACGCCGTTCGCGCCGCCCGAGCCAGCCCCAGGTCAGGATTGCGGCGAGAAAGCCCGCGGCGACCAGGACGCCGTAGCTGTAGATTTCCTTGCCGAACACGCTGAACAAAACGGGATGCATATGGGGCGGGACTGTAGCAGAGCGACCCGGCCGCGCCAAGAGAGGACTGGCGTCCGGCGGAGGGGCGTGATAGGATTCGAAGCATGAGACGTTTCGCCGAATCCGCCGGGGAGGTGCTGAAGCACACGTGGGCGGTGCTCGGCGAAATGGCCCCGTGGGTGCTGGGCGGGTTTTTGATCGCGGGGGCGCTGTCGCTGTGGCTGAATGCGCGGGTGGTGCGGACGCATTTCGGGGGCGGCCGGGTCGGCGCGATCCTGAAGGCGGTGGGGCTGGGGATCCCGCTGCCGGTTTGTTCCTGCGGGGTGATTCCGCTGGGGGCCTCGCTGCGCAAGCACGGCGCGGGCAAGGGGCCGACCTCCGCGTTTTTGATGAGCACGCCGCAGACGGGCGTGGACAGCATCCTGGTGACCTACGGGATGATGGGCGGACTTTTCGCCGTCCTGCGGCCGCTGGCGGCGCTGGTGTCGGGCGTGCTGTGCGGATTCGCGGTGGAGGCGCTGGATGGCGACGGAAACGCACCGCCAGCCGCGGCGGATTCCGGAATCGAGGCGGAGACGCGTCCGTGGTGGGCGCGGGTGCTGCACAACGGATTCATCGTGCTGCCCCGTTCCGTGGGCGGGGCGCTGGTGGCGGGCGCCCTGGTGTCGGGCATCGTGATGGCGCTGGTGCCCGAGAACTACATCGCGGAAAAGATCGCGAACCCGCTGGCGCAAATGGGGTTGACCTTGGCTTTCGGCATTCCGGTCTACATCTGTTCGACGGCGGCGGTGCCCTTTGCGATGGGGTTGCTGGCCGCGGGACTGGCGCCGGGCGCGGCCATGGCTTTCCTGATCGGCGGGCCGGGGGTGAGCGCCTCGACGTTGCTGGCCGTATGGCGGCTGATGGGGCCGCGGACGATGCTGGTCTATGTGTCGGTGCTGGCCCTTTGCGCCATCGGCTTTGGCCTGCTGGTGGAAATGCTGCCCGCCGGCTGGATGCCGTCCGGACTGGAAGCGGTGAACGCCCACGCCCACCACGCCGCCGGGGCGACCTGGCTCCTGCACGCGCAGGCCGCGCTGTTGCTGGCGCTGATCGCCTGGGCCAAGTGGGGGCCGAGGAAAAAGCCCGCCCCCGGCGCGGCGGCGGACGACGACGATTGAAGAAAAGACAACCGGGAGAAAGACCATGAGCGAAATCAAAGTGCGCCATGCGACGGTGGCGGAAGCAAGCCGGATCGCGGATTTCAACCGCAAGATGGCGATGGAAACCGAAGGATTGGAGTTGCACGAAACCACGGCCATGGGGGGGGTGGTGGCGTTGATGGGGCATCCGGAGAGGGGCTTCTATCTTGTGGCGGAAGCCGATGGCGCGCTGGCCGGCTGCCTGCTGGTGACCCACGAATGGAGCGATTGGCGCAACAAGATGTTCTGGTGGCTCGGGAGCTTCTACGTGAAACCGGAGTTGCGTGGCCGCGGCGTCTATGCCGCGCTGTATGCGAAGGTGAAGGAGTTGGCGGCCCAGGACGGCAACGTGTGCGGCTGCCGCATCTATGTCCACAAGAGCCATAAGCCGTCGCAGGAGGTCTATCGCAACAACCTCGGCATGGCCGAGAAGGAATACCTCGTCTTCGAAGACATGCTTTGATCCCGGCGGCGGCAGTCCGCGGCCGGGCCTGGGCCTGGCTGCTGGTGGCGGCGTGGACGGGGATGGTGTTCCTGACCATCCCGGTCGCCCGGAAAATCCAAGGGGTGGTGGAGTCGATGGCCGGCCCCCGCATCTATCTCGCGGCGGCGGAGATCGTCGGATTGGCGTTTGCCTTGGGGGTGTCGATCCACTTGCTCCGGACGCCGGGGGCTTCGCGGCTCCGGCGCGCGGCCTGGCTGGTTGCGCTGGGCGGGATTGCCAGCTGGACGATGCATACCCAGTTGCAGACGCCGATCGAAGCCATCCATTTTATCGAGTACGGCGTTCTCGCCTTCCTGCTTTTCCGGGCCTGGCGGCACCATTTGCAGGACCCCTTCATCTATCCAATCTCCCTCTTGAGCCTGGTCCTGATCGCCTGGGTGGATGAATTCCTGCAGTGGCTGACCCCCGAGCGGTTCTGGGACTTCCGCGATATCCGGCTGAACGGGTTGGCCGGCGCCCTCCTGTTGCTGGTGATTGCCCGGGTTCTGTCGCCCGCCGGCATCCGCCGTCCGGTGGACCGGCGTTCCGTGCGGTGGGGGTGCGGGCTGGCCTGGTTGACGCTGTTGGCGTTCGGGTTCGCCATTTCCAACACCCCCGCCCGGGTCGATTCCTATGCCGGCCGGATTCCGTTCCTTCGATTTCTCTACCACAACGAAAGCGTGATGAATGAATTCGGTCATCGCCACGTCGATCCGGAAATCGGGGTGTTCTTTTCCCGGATGTCCCTTCCCGAGTTGCAGCGGACGGACGCGGAAACCGGCCTCCGCGCGGGCGAAACCCTTGCGCGCGATCCCGGGTTGGCCGGGCGCCGGGAATTCCGGAAGGCCCATCCGGTCTCCGCCCACCCCTTCCTGATCGAACTGTGGGAGCACTGGACCCGGCGGAACCACTATTTTGCCGTGTGTTGGAAATACCGGGAGGCCGATCCCGCGCGCTTTGCCGGCCATCTCGCCGTGGCGATGCGGGAGAACCAGATTTTGGAGAAATATTTTCCGCAGGCGCTGGATGCCGCCGGCGGCCGCTGGCCGGAAAGCCGGAAGGCTGAAGCAGCCCGGTTGGCCGATGTGTCCATTCCGTATGTCAGCGCCGTGGACAGCCATCTCGTGACCCGGGCGACGGAAGGGCAATTGTGGGCCCTTCTGTTGGCGCTGGCCGGACTGGCCGGGTGGGGGTATGCGCGGCATGGACGGGCGCCTGCCGCTTGACGGCGCGGATGGAATCGGTTCCAATCCCATCCAGCGATTGGACGGAAAAGGAGAAGTTCGATGAAGCGGACCATGTGGATGACGGGTTGTTTGGCCATCTGGATGGGGGTCGCCTGGGCGGACGTGCAGCCCCCGGCTGCGCCTCCGGCGGTCGGCGCCGCGGCGCCCGAGGAACTGGTGGTCGATGTGACCTGCATCCTGCCGGCGACCGGGCCCGCGGTGGAACGGGGCCGGCTGGTGGCCCGGCTCTACGAGTATGATGCGCGGATCGCCGACCGCGCCGCCACGGAAATCGCGCGGGTCGAGCTGTCGGGCTTTTCCCATCGGCCGGGGGAGGAAACCGTCTTGCGCTTTCCCTGCGCGGGGAAAACCGCGGCGCGAAAAGCGTACTATCTCACCGCCGCCGTTTATCTGGAAGGAGCGGCCGACGACCGGTCCGGGCTCTATTTCATCAATGGATTCCAAAAAGTGCTGCGGGATGGCACCCGCGAATCCCTGCGCGTGACGCTCACGCCCGTGGATGCGGCCGGCGCGGAACCGTCCAATTAGAATTGGGTTAGCCCCGGCTTCCCCCTTGCGGGGCAGGCGTGCGAAAGCGCAAACTGCATGCATTCAAGAAAAAGGAAGCATTCCATGAATATCCGGCGGATGGTCCATGTCGTTTTGGGTTGCGCGCTGTTTTCCATTCCTTCCGCCTTTGCGACGACGCGCTACGTGGATGTGAACAGCCCGTCGCCGGATGCGCCCTACACGAACTGGGTCAAGGCTTCCCGATCCATCCAGCCGGCCATCAACGTGGCGTCGAACGGCGACGAGATCCTGGTGGCGCCCGGCACGTATTACCTGACGGGCAGCGAGGTATACATCCCCCCCGAGAAAACGCTGGCGCTGCGGAGCACGCAGAGCCGCGCGGCCATCATCGATGCGCAGGGAATGAGCCCTGGACTGCTAGTCCTGGGCACCAACAGCTTGATCGAGGGATTCACCATTCGCAACGGAAACCGGGGGTTTGGCTACGGCGGCGGCGTATCCATCGGACGGGCCTGTACGCTGCGCGAC
>DMJA01000098.1 GCA_003451935.1 Verrucomicrobiota bacterium
AGGAGGCCAAGCGCATGCTCGGCCGCACCCCCGGGAACATTGTCGCCATCCGTCCGATGAAAGCCGGCGTCATCGCTGATTTCGAGGTGACCGAGGCGATGCTGCGGTATTTCATCCGCAAGGCGCACAACCGCAAGTGGGTGGTGCGTCCGCGGATCATCATTTCGGTTCCCAGCGGAATCACGGAAGTGGAGAAGAGAGCGGTCAAGGACTCCGCCACCCATGCGGGCGCGCGGGAAGTCTATTTGATCGAGGAGCCAATGGCGGCGGCGATCGGCGTGGGCCTTCCGGTCCAGGAGCCGGCGGGCAACATGATCGTGGACATGGGGGGCGGCACCACCGAGGTGGCGATCATCTCCCTGGCCGGCATCGTGCTGAGCCGCAGCGTCCGCGTCGGCGGCGACGAGATGGATGAAGCGATTGTTCAATACCTGAAGCGGGTCTATAACCTGATGATCGGCGAACGGACGGCGGAGGAGATCAAAATCACGATCGGCTCCGCCTATCCCCTCGGCGAGGAGTTGAGCATGGAGGTGAAGGGCCGCGACCTGGTCGCGGGCCTCCCCAAGACGCTCACGATCACCTCCGAGGAAATCCGCGAGGCTCTGCAAGAGCCCGTGTCGGCCATTGTCGAGGCGATCCGCATCACGCTGGAGCGCTGCCCGCCGGAGCTGTCCTCGGACCTCGTGGACCGGGGCATCGTGCTGGCGGGGGGTACCTCGCAGCTGCGGGGCATGGACAAGCTGCTCGCGGAGCAGACCGGGCTGCCGGTGCACGTGGCCGAGGACCCGCTGAGCGCGGTGGCCGAGGGCACGGGCGTCGTGCTGCACGAGCTGAACTTCCTGCGCAAGGTTTCGTCCGGCACCTAAGGCGCCCGGCGATCCTCCATCCCGTCCGTTCCGTTTCTCCTCTGTTCCGCATAGGCTTGGTGTGTTTGGCTGTCGGAAGGAACGATGAAGGATCGACGTTGGATAGCGCTGTGCGCGATCGGGCTGGTCGTGCTGGCGATGATGAATTTGCCGGACGCGGCCTCGCTCCGCGTCAAAGGGGCCGTGCGCGACGGCATCAGCCCGCTGCAGGCGGTGCTGCGCGGCGGGGTGCGCGAACTGCGCGAAATCTTCCGCTACATCCGGGGCATCGGGGACCTGGCGCTGGAGAACCGGGCGCTGTCCGAGGAAATCGTCTATCTGCGCGGGGAGATGCGCATGGCGCGCGAGCTGGAGCGCGACAATCAGATGCTGCGCGATCTGCTGGGCTTTGTGAAGCACTTCCCGAACCGCCTGGTCTCGTGCGAGGTGATCGGTCGCGACAGCACCGGCTGGTGGCAGACGGCGCGCCTGGACAAGGGCGCGCTGGCGGGCGTGGCGGAGGGGCGCGCGGTGATTACGCCGGACGGGCTGATTGGCCGCACGGTTTCCGTTTCGGACAAGACGGCGGATGTCTTGCTGCTGTCGGATCCCTCGTGCAAGGTGTCGGTGCGGTTGGCGCGGTCGGGGGTGTTCGGCGTGGGGGTGGGGCTGGGCGTGAAGCCGGGCGAGCAGCCGGCCTGCCGCATGGATTATATTTTGCAGACGGCGGATGTGCAGGAGGGCGATGAGGTCGTGACCTCCGGGTTGGGCGGGCTGTTTCCGAAAGGATTGCTGGTGGGGCGGGTGGCGAAGGTGGAGATGCACGAGGCGGGGCTGTACCAGACGGCATGGATCGAGTCGGCGGCGAACCTCGGCGAACTGGAATATGCGTTCGTGGCGGCGACCGAGCAGGATCTGGCCGCGGTGCCCCCCGAAACGCCGATGGAGAATGGGGCGCTGGACGGCGGGGCGGAAATCTTCGACGGGGAAATGCCGTGACGCTGCTGATGCTGTTGTTTTGGTTGATCGCCGGCGGTACGTTGCAGGTGCTGGTGCCCGTGTGGCGGCACATGGGCCAGCCGGCGTTTCCCTTCCTGCTGGGCGTGGTGCTCTACGCCGCCGTGAACAAGAAGGCCCGCTATTTCGTTTTGACGGCGCTGCTGGCCGGCGTGCTGGAGGATTCCCTGAGCCTGGCGCCCCTGGGGTTTTCCGCGTGCGCCTTTCTCGCCGCCGGCGGCCTCGCGCTGCTGTTGCGGGAGGATTTCTACGCGGACAAGGCGAGCTCGGTCATGGGATTCGGCGCGCTGTGCACCGCGGCGTCGACCGGGACCATGGCCCTGCTGTTGCGGATGGAAGGGCTGGTGGCGCTGTCGGGCGGCGATCTCTTCCGGCGCATGGCGGGCTCCGCAGTGCTGGCGGCGGTGGTGCTGCCCTTGCTGTTCGGGATGATGCGCGGGTTGGAGCGCCGGCTGGGAACGTGGGAGGACCGCGCTTGATGGCCCGGGACCGCTATATTCCGGAAGTGCACGTCTGGCGCCTGCTGCTGCTGTGGGTGGCCATGCTGGGCTGTTTTGGCGTCCTGGTCTTCCGCCTGTGGAACCTGCAGGTCGCGCAGGGCATGGAATATCAGCGGAAGCTCTCAAAGCAAAGCCTTCGCAGCGTGCGCCTGCCGGGCATCCGCGGCCGCCTTCTCGACCGGAATGGCGAGCGGTTGGCGGACAACCGGCCCAGCTATTGCGTGTCGCTGTATCTGGAAGAGCTGCGGACCGGAAGCGTGACGCGCACGGTGGACAGCGTGATGGACATGCTCTACCGCCTCGCGGAGACGATGGACCGTCCGCTGCAACTGTCCCCGCAAGACGTCCGCCTGCATCTGGGCCGCCGCACGCCGCTGCCGATGGTGGCGTGGAAGGACCTCGACGAAACGGCCGTGGCGCGCTTCATGGAGCGCGCGCCGGAATTTCCTGGCGCGGAGCTGACCGTGGAGCCCGTTCGCGTCTATCCGCAAGGGGACCTGGCCTGCCACCTGATGGGCTATGTGGGCCGGGCGGACGAGGCGTCGATGACGTCGGCCAACGACGGGGAGGAACCGGAGAAGTTCCACTACTATCTGCCCGAAATGGCCGGCAAATCCGGGATTGAGAAGCGACTGGACGGCGTGCTGCGGGCGAACGAGGGCGGCAAGCTGGAGATCCAGGTGGACGTGGCCGGCTTCAAGTTCGACGAGGTGTCGAGCCGCGCGCCGGGCAAGGGCAGCGATGCGGTGCTGACGGTGGATGCGCGAATCCAGCGGGCCGCGGAAGCGGTGCTGGCGGGCGAGCGCGGCGCGGCCGTCGTGATCGATCCGCGCAATGGCGACGTGCTGGCGCTGGCGAGCAACCCGGGATTCAACCCCAACGATTTCGTGCCGTCGGTGCCAGCGGAAATCTGGAACCGGCTGTTGAAGGACGAGGCGCGCCCGCTGTACAACCGCGCGACGGGCGGGGAGTATGCGCCGGGCAGCACGTTCAAGCCGGTGACATTGCTGGCGGCGCTCCACAGCGGAAAGGTCGCCGCCGACACGCGGTTTTCATGTCCGGGCTACTTCCAACTGGGCTCGGCGCGTTTCCGCTGCTGGCAGCATTGGGGGCATGGGAGCATCGACCTGCAGTCGGCCATCCGCTATTCGTGCAATGTGTATCTGTTCCATTCAGCGCTGGCGT
>DMJA01000212.1 GCA_003451935.1 Verrucomicrobiota bacterium
CTCAACATGACCCGAACTTGCACCCAATCGCCGATGCGCCCAGGCAAGGGCGCATGGAAGTTGCGGAGGATGGATCCCTACGGGTCGGGCGGGCCCTGCCACCTTGTGTGGCAGGGGAGCCAACGTTTGCCTCCAGCGACGCAAGGTCGCTGGGCGGCCACATCCACCAGAGCGATGCCCGTTTCCAGGCAATCCATCTTTCGACTGGCCGGTTCCGGCGGGACACGGTAGGTTTCAGCCTGTAAGAATTGTGCCCCGGGAGCGAAAACTATGAACAAAGCAATTATTAAGTATTTGGGTTTTGTGACAGCATGGGGTTTGGCGACGGTTGGTTCGGCCGCCAATGTGGGGGCGTGGGCACTAACGGCAGACGGCACGGGAACTACCGAAGAGCCCGGCAAGGTGACAGTAGGTAATTTTGTCGGCGGATCGGGGATCGGGGCCATCACATTTGGAACCAGCGGTGGATATGCTTCGGGTTGGACGGTAAATCCCTCGCTAGACGCAACAGATTACTTTGAGGTAACGGTTGCCCCCCAAGCTGGATATGGCTTGTCGATCAGCGAAATTCTGTACAGCGAACGGCGTTCCGGCACAGGTATTCGTGAATTTCAGGTGCGAATTTCCACCAATAATTTTGCCACTTATGCCGTATTGGCGACCAATGCCGTACCGGATAACGACAGCGAGAGGTCCTACTCGATGTCCAATTTGGGTATTACGGTTGGAGAGGGGCAGACGTTTCGATTGCGTTTCTATGGGTATTTGGCGGAGGGCACCACCGGCACATGGCGTATCAATGATAATACCCTAAAGATAAACGGCGCGGCGGTCTCGCTGACGGGGCCACCAACGATTGGGTTTGTACCTGGCAGCGGAGTACAAGTTCACGTGAGCAACACGCTTCAGGTTGCGGTTTCAGTATTGCCGTCGGGTTCGATTGTCCGTTGGTGGGTCGATCCTACCCCTGCCGGGACAACCAATTACGCGGGGGGGATTTTCAGCTACACGCCGGCCGGCTCCGATTTCGGCGACACCAACCGGCTGTACATGGTGGCCAGTAACGCTTATGGCGTATCAACCGGAGCGATGGACATTGTGGTAACGGAATATTTGTTGCCGGGTTCACTGGAAATTACATTTGAAAATGCCGGAGAGGTCAAATCTAGTTATGATTTAGGAGCGGTCGTACTAAGCGGAGAAACCTGGATCATGGATCAGGCTCGGATCGGCGATACGGATTCGGATATCAAATATGGGTCACGTGCTGCGCGTTTTGGAAGCTTGTATCCCGCATATATGACCTCCTCGAATAAGTTGTTGTCCGCGGGGCTTGGCACCATTTCCTTCTGGTACGCCAAGTATGCCACAAGCGTGAATGGGGCCGAACTGGTTGTGGAGGTGGCCACCGATACGACTGCCGGCGATTGGATGGAGGTGGGACGTATAAATGCCAATGGGGTTACGGAATTAACGAAATACGAGACCACCGTTGGCATAAATCAGCCTATGTATGTCCGGTTTCGTAATGTGTTTGTTGAAGACATTGGCCAAGTGAACGTGGACAACATTCTTATCGGTCCTTACCAGGCGCCAAACTATTCGGCCTACGAGTTATATCTGAGGCAATACAACGTGACGCCGGGGGATTCGGGCACGGCGCCGAATGAAGATTGGGATGGCGACGGATACACCAATACCAACGAATTCGACGAGCTCACGAACCCCTACGACGAGGCGATCCATCCATAAAGGGTGGTGCCTGCGGTTTGCGGGGGATGGAGAGCGCCAAGCCCGATCGCGATTCCGGTAGAGACCCGGTTGCGGGTCACCACACGACGGGCGCGTAAAGCGGGGGAGAGGCCGGAACGGCCGGGGCTTTGGCGGGAGGCGTAGGCATTTTCGCCTTCTTTTCCTGGACATCGGCCATGGGCTTGGAGGGGGCGATGGGAGCCGGCGGCTTTTTCGCGGGCACCCTGGCGATGGGTTTTTCCGCGGGGGCTTTGGCGGCGGGGGCCTGCGCGGCCAGATGGACAAACCGGGCACCGACGGGGTAGTGGTCGCTGTAGCCGCCGAGATAGTCATCCCGGTCCTCGAAGGTGGGGACGGGGGAGCCTTTGTCCTCCCCTTTCTTTTCCTGCATGTATTCCGGCTTGTCGATCCAGAAGGAGATCTCGTCTTCTTCGATGTCGGCGCTTTGGAGGAGGGCGCCGGACGCCATGATCTGGTCGTACATCCGCCATTCAATGTCGCCCCGGAACGAATGGGCCAAGGAGCCTTGGCCCTTGGATGATTTCCGGGAGGCCAGGTTGTAGAGCTTGTCGGCCACGTAGCCTTCTTGGGAGGGATAGGGTTTGACGTCCAGAACGGTCCGGATGGAACGGCTGGTGGGTTCGTCGTTGAAGTCGCCCAGCACGACGACGCGCGCCGCCGGCTCGCGCCGGAAAATCCCTTCCACGGCCCGGGAGAGGGTCCGGGCGGCCTCGATCCGGTTGGCTTCGGTCACCTCGATGCCGCCGCCGCGCGAGGGCCAATGGTTGACCAGCGCGTGGAGCTTTTGCCCATCGCGATCCTCGAGGACGGCGTGGAGGATGTCGCGCGTGGTGTGCCGCCATTTCAGCTCGATCTCGTAGGTGTGGGACTCCAGCAGGGAGAAATGGGCGCGGTTGAAGATCAGGGCCGTGTCGATGCCGCGCGGATCGGGCGAATCGACGTGGACGATGCCGTAGGATTTGCCCGCCAGCTTGTCCAGCAGGTCGCGGACGACGTCGGCGTTTTCGACTTCCTCGATGCCCAGGATGTCCGGCCCGTTGCCGCCGTTCATGCCCTGGATGACCCGGGCGAGGTTGTCGAGCTTGGTCTCGTAGCGGGCCGGCGTCCAGCGGGTGACGGGGTTGCCGGGCAGGAATTCGTCGTCGCCCTCGTTGTCGGGATCGTCCACGGTGTCGTAGAGGTTTTCGACGTTCCAATTGGCGACGTAGAAAGCGGGCGCCGTTTCGTTGGCCGCGGCCCACGAAGCAGCGAAGAGTCCGGCAAGGAAAAGCAGGGCGGTGGCTTTATTCATGGCGGGATTCTTTCAGATTCGGTCGGGGGTGTCGATGCCGAGGAGGGAGAGGCCGTGGCGGAGGACCTTGGCGACGAGGTCGCAGAGGCGGACGCGGCTTTCGCGCAGGCCGGCCTCGGCCTTGAGGAAGGGGACGTTCTGGTAGAAGGAGGAGTAGGCCTGCGACAGGTCGTAGAGCGCGTCGGCGAGGAGGGAGGGTTTCTCCTGGTCGGCGGCGTCGCGGACGGCGTCGGCGTAGCGCGCGACGCGCACGGCGAGGCGGCGCGCAAAGGGCGAGTCGAGGACGAGGGGTTCGCGCCGCCAGTCGCACTCCGGGAAGCGCTCGGCGTGCTTGTCGATGACGGAGGCGATGCGGGCATAGGCGTATTGGAGGTAGGGCGCGGAATTGCCGTCCATGGCGAGGGCCTTTTCCCACGTGAAGGAGACGGCGGATTGCGGATTCTGCGAGAGGTCGGCGTATTTGACGGCGCCGATGCCGACGGCGCGGGCGACGGCCTGCTGCTGGTCGGCGGGCATCTCGGGGGAGGCCTTTTGCACAAGCTCGAGGGCGCGCTTTTCGGATTCGTCGAGGAGGAGGTCGAGCTTGATGGCGGTGCCCTTGCGCGTGGAGAGCAGGCCTTCGGGCAGGCGCATCAGGCCGAACCAGATGTGGCGGAGTTGCGTCGTGGCGCCGGCCTTCTTCGCCAGGGCGAAGAATTGGCGGAAGTGCAGCTGCTGGCGCTCGTCGGTGACGTAGATGATCCCGTCGGGGTGGAATTCGCTTTCGCGCGAAAAGACGGTGGCGAGGTCGGTGGTGGCGTAGTTGAAGCCGCCGTCGGACTTGCGCACGATGCAGGGCGGGAGTTTTTCGTCGTCGAGGAAGGCGACCAGCGCGCCTTCGCTTTCGCGCACGAGGCCGAGGCGCTGGAGCTTCTCGACGACGCCGGGCAGGGCGTCGTTGTAGAACGACTCGCCCCGCACGAGTTCGAAGGAAACGCCGAGGCGGGCATAGATCCGGCTGAATTCAGCCATCGAGAGATCGATGAATTTCTGCCAGAGGGCGCGGTTTTCCGGATCGCCCGCCTGCAGCTTGACGAGCTCGGCGCGGGCCTGGTCCTTCCACGCGGGGTCTTCCTCGCACTTTTGGTGGGAAAGCACATAGACGCGCTGGAGCTCGTCCACGGGCGAGGCTTCGAGCGCGGCGGGATCGAGGAATGCGCGGTAGCCCATGATGAGGATGCCGAACTGCGTGCCCCAGTCGCCCAGATGGTTGTCGCCGAGGACCTCGTAGCCGAGGGCGCGGTGGATGCGCTTGAGGGCGTCGCCGATGACCGTCGAGCGGATGTGCGCGACGTGCATGGGCTTGGCGACATTGGGCGAGGAGTAGTCGAGGATCAGCTTCCGGCCCGCGCCGGGCTGGGGGATGCCGAGGAGCGCGTCGGCCTGCACGGCTTCGAG
>DMJA01000266.1 GCA_003451935.1 Verrucomicrobiota bacterium
CAGCACCATGACTTCGTGGATCATCGTCAGTTCGAGGTGCGTGGCGGGATCGTCCACGGGAATGCGGCAGTTCTCGGCCAGGAACAGGATGAACAGCCCCGCGCCCAGCAGGAGCAGCATCGGCAGCGAGGCCGCGGACAACCCGGCATAGACCGGCGTCAGGGAAAGGGCCTGCGCCGCGCGCGCCAGCGCGGCAAGGCCCACCAGCAAAGCCGGTTCCGCGAAGACGGCGAACTGCACCTCGCGGCTCGCCCCCATGCCCTCGAAACTCGATCCGGTGTCCAGCGCGGCGACCACGGTGGCAAAACGCCCCAGCCCCAGCAGATAGGCCAGCAGGACCAGGTCGCCCGCAAACGCGACCGGCGCGGCCACGCTCCCGAGCGGAAGGATCGCCAGCGCGGCCAGCAGGCAGGCGAAGTTCACGATGGGCCCCGCGCGGAACACCCACGTCGTGGTCCGGCTGTAGGCCGCCCCCTTGCGGAACAGTTTCCACAAGTCGAAGTAGGCCTGCAGCAGCGGCGGCCCGCGGCGGCCCGCGAAAAAAGCCTTCACGCGGTTGATCACGCCCGGCAGCAGCGGCGCCAACAGCAGCGCCAGCAAGGGATGGAGGGCCGAGGCGGCGTTCATGACCGCAGCGCCCAGGCCAGGAGGACCATCAATACGACGACGATATAGAGGATGTAGAAGTGGACCCGCCCCTGCTGCAGCCAGCGCAGCCGGCCCAATAGGTTTGCGCAGAGGAGGAACAACGGATCGAAGAGGCGCTCCCGCGCCGCATCCGGCGTGGCGGAATGGAACGAGGCGGCCCGGGGGAAAATGCCTTGGGGAAGATGGGATTCGGTCTGCGGCCGGAGAATCGCCTGCGCGCCGTGCGTCAGCGGCTGGGAGAATCCCGTGGCGGTGTATTGCATGCGGGCCGTCGGAGCGGCATAGCCGCAATCCCATGTGACGGTTTCGCGCACGGACCGGGCCGCCAACAGGTGCCGGCGGAAGGCGGCCAGCGCCACGACCAAGGCCATGAGCACCAGCAAAACCGAAACCACCGAAACCGGGAACGTCCAGCGGGCCGCTTCTGGAAGCGCGACAGGGCCGGAGAGCATGGCGACCGCCGGCTCCAACCACCGGACCGCGAAGCCGGCCGCCAAGCCAAAGGCCAGGCACAACGCGGCCAAAACGGACATGGGCCACCGCAGGGAAGGCGCCACCTCATGGGCGGCGGCCGCCGCCGGTGAACGAGGCTCGCCAAGAAAGGCGATTCCAAAAGCCTTGGTGAATACGGCCACCGCCAGGCCGCCGATCAAGGCCAGCGCCACCATCGACGCCAGCCCCCCGAGGGCGAGGCCGCCGCCACCCAAAACCGTCTGGAACGAACCCGCATAGATCAGAAACTCGCCGATGAAGCCATTGAACGGCGGAAGCCCGCAGATGGCCGCCGCGCCCGCCAGGAAGGCCGCGCCGGTCCAGGGCATGCGCCGGAGCAATCCCCCCAGCCGCTCGAGGTCGCGCGTGCCGGTGGCGTGCACCACCGCGCCCGCCCCGAGAAAGAGCAGCCCCTTGAACAGCGCGTGGTTCAAGACATGCAGCAGCCCGCCGGCAAATCCCAGCATCGCAACGGCGGGAGACCCGTACTGGACGCCCAGCATGCCCAGACCGAGGCCGATCGCGATGATGCCGATGTTCTCGACGCTCGAATAGGCCAGCAGGCGCTTGAGGTCGGTCTGCGCCAGCGCGAACAGCGCACCCAGGAGGCCCGAGGCCGCGCCCGCGGCCAGCACCAGCCATGCGCACCAGCCGGGCACGGCGCCGACCAGCACCAGCGTGCGGACCAGCCCGTAGATGCCGGTTTTGATCATCACGCCGGACATCACCGCCGACACGGGGCTGGGCGCCGCCGGATGCGCCTCGGGCAGCCACACATGCAGGGGGAACAACCCCGCTTTGGTGCCAAATCCAATCAGCGCCAGCAAAAACAACAGGCCGGCCGAGCCGGCCGGGACCGCAAAGGCGGCAAAATCCTGCGAGCCGTTTGTGCGCCCCAGCAGGATGAACAGCGCCATCAGGAAGGCCGTGCCGATGTGCGTCGCCACCAGATAGACCCACCCCGCCTTTTGCGTGGCGGGCTCTTCGTCGTCAAAGACCACCAGGAAGAAGGAGGCCAGCGACATGGTTTCCCACGCCACGAGAAACAGCACGCCGTTGCGCGCGGTCAGGACGAGCGCCATGCTGGCGATCAACAGATTGTAGAAAAACCAAAACCGGCCCGGGTTGCGCCCCGCCCACGGCTTGAAGTATCCGATGCTGTACACCGCCGCCAGCCCCGACAGCAGGAACATCGGAATCAGGAAAAACGCGCTCAACGGATCGAGCCCCACCGAGAACGAACCCGAGGGCATGCTCCACGGAACGACACTGGTTTTCTGGAACCGCAACAGCAGCGCCGCGACCGACATCGCCAGTCCGGCCAGGCAGGAGATCCCCGCGCCCCCCGCGCCGAGCGCCACCGACCACCGTTCCGACGCCCGGCCAAGCAGAAGCGAGCCGATCCCGGTCGCGGCCAACAAAACGACCGCCCCCAGCAAAAAGGAAAACAGATAAACCCCTTCCAGCGGCATGGCCCGGACCTTTATTTCCCTGCCGCTGCGGCGGCTTCGATGCGGCGCGCCGCCGCCAGGATTTCCCCGGCCTCCGCGCGGCGGGCGATGGCCTCTTTGAAGTCCGGATCGCGAAGCGCGAACGCCAGCATGGAGAGCAAATGGAGATGCGCGCGCGTGGTCGGGCTGATCATCGAAAACAGCGCCTGCACCGGACGGCCATCGAGCGCGCCGAAATCGATGGGCGACTCGAGGAAGCAGAGCGTCACCAGGGCCGTCGGCACGCGCAGCAGGATCGGGCTGCGGGGATGCGGCACGGCGATCCCTTCACCGATCGCGGTCGAACCCAGCGCTTCGCGCGCCATCAAGACGCTATGGAGGAAATCCGGATCCACATCCGCCGGCAACGGCATGCTCTCCACCAGATGGCGCAGCACCGAATCCTTGTCCCGGCCGGGAAGATGGTGGACGATCCCGCCGGCTTCCAGCGCTTCGCTCAGCGCGGGCATCTGGTCCGGGGCTTCGCCGGCCGGAAGCGCGACCGGCAGGCCGTGCGCGGTGGCCCACTCGACCAGTTCGTCCCGGTTCAGGAAATGCCGCCCCTTCACGCATTGGGAAGGCAGGTCGCCCTTCTCGATGCGCTCCTGCACCGCGCGCTCGGACAGCTTCAACATCCGGGCGGCGTCCCTGACGGTCAATTGCATGAAATGCGCCGGCTTTCTCTTGGTTGGGGAAAAACAGGTTGTGATTTCTACTCTGATTCAAGGGACTGTCAAGCGGGGATGCGGGGCCGTCCGTATTCTTTCTGGCAATTTCCAGAAAACCGGGTAGATTCGTGGCCTGTGAATCAAAACATTCCGATGATCATCCAAGGGGGCATGGGAGCCGGGGTCTCCAACTGGCGCCTGGCCCGCGCCGTGTCCTGGCTGGGCCAGCTGGGCGTCGTGGCCGGAACGGCCTTGGACCAGATTTTGTCCCGCCGCCTGCAGGATGGCGACGAGGAAGGCCATGTCCGCCGCGCCTTGGAGCACTTCCCCTTTCCGAAAATCGCCCAGAAAATCCTCGACGCCTACTACATTCCGGGCGGACGCAAGCCCGACCAGCCGTACAAGCCCGCCCGGATGCATACCGTCGAGAGCAGCCTTCCGGCGCAGGAGTTGTGCATCGCCGCGAATTTCGTCGAAGTCTTCTTGGCCCGCGAAGGCCATTCCAACCCGGTCGGCATCAATTTCCTCGAAAAGATCCAAATGCCGCACCTGCCCTCGCTCTATGGCGCCATGCTGGCCGGCGTGGCCGTGGTGATCGTCGGGGCGGGCATCCCCATGGAATTTCCTGCGGCCATCGCCGCCCTGGCCGAGCACCAGCCGGCCTCCTACCCCCTGAACGTGGTAGGCAACCCGGCGGGCGAGGCGGTGCGGATGGTGCTGGACCCCGCCGCGTTCCGGGAGTCCGGTCCGTCCCTTCCGGCGCTTTCGCGCCCCGCCTTCCTGCCCATCGTCTCTTCCAGCACCTTGGCCACCATGATGGTCCGGCGAATCAAGGGCGAGATGGCCGGCTTCGTCATTGAAGGCCCCTTGGCCGGCGGACACAATGCCCCCCCCCGCGGGCAGATGCAGTTCACCGGTGATGGCCAACCCCTCTATGGGTCGCGCGACGCCGTCGATCTGGAAATCTTCCGCCAACTGGGCCTGCCCTTCTGGCTGGCCGGCGGCTATGGGTCTCCGGAAAAGATAAAGGAAGCCCTTGCCCTGGGTGCCGCCGGCGTGCAGGTGGGCACGCCCTTTGCGCTCTGCGTGGAATCCGGCCTCGCGCCGGACCTCCGGCGCGCCCTCGTCGCCAAGGCTCTGGCCGGCAAGGCCAAGGTCTTCACCGATGCCAAGGCTTCGCCGACCGGGTTCCCCTTCAAGGTGGCCGAGCTCGAAGGCACCCTGTCGGAGGCGGCGGTCTATGCCCGGCGCCAACGGGTGTGCGATCTGGGCTTCCTGCGCGAGGTCTACCGCAAACCCGACGGCTCCCTTGGCTACCGCTGCGCCGCCGAGCCCGAAAAGGCCTATCTCGCCAAAGGGGGCCGCGCGGAGGATTTGATCGGCCGCAAATGCCTGTGCAACGCCCTCGTCGCCAACATCGGCATGCCCCAACCCTTGCGCGACGGGACAAAAGAACTGCCGCTGGTCACGCTGGGCGACGACTTTGAAAACATCGGCCGCTTCTGCCGCGCCGGACAGGCCGACTTTTCCGCCGCCGACGTTCTCCGCATCCTGCAGGCCTGAGGTTTCCGCGACGGCCATCTTGTCTGGCCATTTTCTGCGGAAGAGCTAGACTGTCCCCCATGAATTCCCGCCTCCGGAAAACCCGCTGTTCAACAATCCTGCTTCTCCTCGCCTGGACCGCCCAGGCCTTCGCCGCCGACATGCGCGTCTGGACCCTCCCAAACGGAACCACCATCGAGGGCGCCTATGTCGCCTTCGAAGAGGGCCACGTGATTTTGGACACCGCCGACGGCCGGCGCCTGGGCGTTCCGATCGAGGCCTTCGGCGCGGAGGACCAAAATCTCCTCTGCGATCTCTCCGGAGCTGAGGCCCACCTCGAAAATTGGCTGCAAGACCCGGGCCTGTGGACCACTCCGGCCGCCGATTTGATGTCCAAGTATGCCGCGTTCGGCCTCGTCTGGGTGGATGAAGGTCTCAGCGCCCGGTCCCACCATCCCTGCCTGAAATTCAACGGAAAAAAGGTTTGGGAACTGTTGGCCAGTTTTGCCAACGGGCAGGCGGGCCAGATCGTCGCCTCCCTGTACAACCGGGGGGATGCCGGCAGCATCACCGCCGAGCAGTTCAAGGCGCTGCTGGTGTCCGCGCAGGAAGCCCTCACCCGTTGGTCCGCCGCACCCCCCAGTCCCGTCCGCGAATTGCGCGGGCCGGCCAACACCCGGGTCTATGCCCGCGCCTGGGTGCGCGCGCCCCACCAAGTCATTCTCCAATGGAGCCTCGGGGCCAACGGGGTTCCGGAATTCATCCGGATGCGGATGACCCCCGCCAGCACGGCGGGCGGGGCTTCCGGGGCTGCCGCCGCCGCCATGGCCATCCAGGCGTCCGCCACCGCGCCGCGCGCCGCGATCCTCAATTCCGCCGCCTTGCGCGCCCGGGTCCGCCGCGAATCCACGGGCGACCTGCTCCTGCCGGACGTGCCCATGGTGGACCAAGGCCAGAAGGGATACTGCGCGGCCGCCGTCACCGAACGCGTCCTGCGCTACTACGGACGGGACTTCGACCAGCACCAGGTCGCCCAGCTGGCGGGCAGCACCGCCGAAGGGGGAACCAGCGGCGAGGCGCTGGTGGAATCCGTCAGCCGCATCGCGCGCGGCCTCGACCTCAACTTCCGCAAGCTGATCGAAATGGAGGTGCAGGAATACCTCCGCCTCATCGAGGACTACAACCGCGCCGCCCGCAAGAAGGACTTGCCGCCCTTCCAGCACGACTTGATGATCGATGTCGATCTGATGTACCGCACGATGGATGCCGCCACCCTCCGCGAGGTCCGCGCGGCCCGCGCCGTCAATATGCGCCAATTCTTCGCGTCGGTGCAGGAAAACATCGGCATGGGCGTGCCCCTGCTCTGGGGCGTGATGCTGGGCATCGTCGGGGAGACGCCGGAACTACCCCAGGCCGCTGGCGGCCACCTGCGCCTGATCATTGGCTGCAACCCCCGGACCCAGGAAATCCTCTACAGCGACAGCTGGGGCAGCGGACATGCCCTCAAGCGCATGCCGCTGGCCGATGCCTGGGCCATCACCACCGGCCTCTACACCATGCTCCCCCGCAACGTCCGCTAAGCCGCCGGGCCTAGCGCTTGCCCTTCTCCACCCCCTGGAGATCCGCCTGGCGGTCGCGCGCGAGGTCCGCCGCCGCAAAATCCTCTGTCGCCGGCAGCCGCATCGCAAACCGGTCCAGCCCGTCCACCCGGACCGTGCCGGCGACCATCTCGAAGGCCAGGATGTGCCCGCCGCGGGAACGGTCCTGGCTGAGGAAATGCAGGTGATCGCCCGGCACGTTCACGCCCGCCACATACGACGGGCAGCGAAAGCCCACCACCGTGCCTGACACGTTTTCCAGGTCGAACACCGGCTGCGTCGCGGCGACGTCCTTCAGCGGCGGGAACGGTCGCTTCTGCGGCGGGACGCTGCGCGTCCGCAT
>DMJA01000002.1 GCA_003451935.1 Verrucomicrobiota bacterium
GAATTCCACGGAATGCCCGGCTTACCGCTTCCGAGCATTGCCGCTCGCGGCTTGCTTGGCCTTGCGCCAGTCGATGAGTCGGCGCTGGAGATAGTCGTTTTCGAAGCGGGTGATGTCCACCTCGGCATCGAAGCCGGCGGCGAGCGCGCCCTGGTTGCCCAGGATGGCGATCTTGGCCTGGGCGAACTGCGAGGGTTCGAGTTTCCGCGAGGCATCGTTGGGATCCAGGATTTTGGCCGCCCGTCCAGACTGGATGGAATCCGCGAACCGCTGGATTTGGTTGCGGCTGGAAACGGCCTTGCGGTTGAGCTGATCGGAAACGACGGCTTCATAGACGAGTTCGGCGCGGTCTTCGGGCACGTTCCAGATGACGACGTCGAGCTCGCCCAGCGTGCGGCTGGTCGCGTCGTGGTAGGTCAGGTTGCACAGCGCGCGGGATTCCTTGGGGTTGTGCCTGGCGTTGTACTGCATGGCGGCGAGGATTTCGAGGAGGGTGCCGGTGCTACCCCACTTGGGGCCGTCGAGATCGCGGAGCATCTCGAAGTATTTCTGCATCAGGGGACGGCGCGCTTCCGCGATGGAGGGCGGCCACGCGGTGATGACGTCTTCGACGGGCATGGATTCGTCGCGCCACGAAGACATGCTGGCGGCGGCTGGCGCCGCAGCGGCCGGAGCCGGCGCGGCGGGTGGGGCGCGATGCCGAAGCCAGAAGGCGGCACCGGAGATCAACAGGAGGAGCGCGACGGCGGCGGGAAGGGCCCAGCGCAACCCCGCCATGCGCGGCGCGGACGGGGGCGCGACAGGAAGGGGGGCGGTCTTGGGGACCGGAATATGCGCGGTCGGCGGCGGCATAAGCCGGATAGTGGCCGCCGGTGTGCCGACGCGGATCGATGTCTGGCGGATGGCGCCGGGCAGCACCTTGCGCAGCGCGGCAAGGGCCGAGGCGGCGGAAGGATAGCGGTCGTCCGGGGCGTAGGCCAAGGCCTTCATCACCCAGTCGCACAGTTCCGCCGGCAGGTCAGGCCGCAGCCCGGCCAGCGGCTTGACATTGTGCTGGAGATGGCTGGTGATGAGATCGGGAACGGACTCGCCCTCGACGGCGTTGCGGCCGGAAAGCATGTAGTAGAAAACGCAGCCCAGAGCGTAGATGTCCGTGCGCGCGTCGAGCGGCTGGTGGCGGAGCTGCTCGGGGGCGATGTAGAGGATGGATCCGTAAATGGACGTGTTGCCTTCCATGCTTTGCATGGTCGGCTGGGTCACGAAGCGCGCGAGGCCGAAGTCGAGGATCTTGTATTGCCAGGCGCCGCCGGCCAAACGCGTCCGCATGATGTTCTGCGGCTTGAGGTCGCGGTGGATCAGGCCGGCCTGGTGCGCGGCGATGAGTGCTTCCAGCGTCTGCTGCGCCGCGTCGGCGAATTCATCGCAGTTGAACGGGCCGCGCTTGACGCCGACGTCGAGCGTCTCGCCGTCCACGAACTCGGTGATGACGTAGGGGCCTTCCTCGTCCACGCCGAAATCGTGGATCGTGAGGATGTTCGGATGCTGGATGGCGGCGAGGGTCATGGCCTCGCGCCAAAGCCGTTCCGTTCCCGCGGGATCGTCGAGCAGCGGCTCGGGGGGATTCCACCGCTTGACGGCGACAAAACGGTGCAGTTGCGTGTCCCAAGCCTGGAACACGGAGCCCGAACCGCCCGAGCCGAGGGAGCGACGGATTTCGTAGCGCCGGGCGATCAGTGGGTTCTGGGGTTTGCTCTCCATATCCTGGGCCGGGTCCTTCCCATTCACGTGACAGAACCTTACCCATGTGCCGTCGGTCCGTCGAGCGCGGAACGCACCGGACCGAACTCCCGCCGCGGCAGGGGAATTGCCTAACGATGGCCGACAGGAAACTCCTAGCGGCGCCTGGCGCCAAGGGTGGGCCCGCCAACGGTTGCAGATGGCCGGCCACGGAAGTATATTGAAGCCGAAAAATTTGTTCGGACCGCCGATGTAGCGACCGGAAAAGAGGATGACCATGCGATATCCATCTTGTGCAAAAGAGGTTCACGGCCGCCCCGTTTCATTCCTTGGGGCCTTGTGTGCGTGTGGTTTCCGCCTTGGCGGCGAAGTCATCAAGTTGACGGCCACGGCGGCGGTTTTCTTCGCTGGCGTCTATTGGGTCGTCCCGCAGGACGCCCGGGGGAAAATGCGCGATTTCGCCGAGATCATGCTCCATGGTTCCCCGCGGAACGCCGTGGATTCATCGTTGCTGCACTATGAAACCCTGTTCGAAGCCGCGCGAGCGGGCGACCTGGCGGACGTCCAGCTCCACATCCGGAATAACGTTGCCATCGACGGCCGGGATGAATCCGGCGAGACGCCGCTGATGCTGGCCGCCGCCAACGGTCGCCTGGAGGTGGTTGAATGGTTGGTGTGGAACGGCGCCGCCGTCAACGGAACGGATCCGCACGGGCTGACCGCGCTTTATTGGGCAACCTTCCACGGGCATTTCGACGTGGCCCGGTTCCTTGAGGAAAACGGGGCGACGCCATAGGGCGGGTCCCTGCGGATTGCGCGGTTGGGGAGGGGAGCGATTCGCGCCCCGTGCGGTTTATTTCGAAAGGAGGTTCAACGCCTTCTGTTCGAATTCAGCCGCCTTCACTAAATTGCCGGCAGTTTTGAAATACCGGCCCATGGACCGGTAGATGACCACCAGTTTCTTGTCGTCGCCGGGGTTTCGGTTGGTCTCCAGGATCCGGACCGCCTTTTCCAGCAGCGGTCCCGCCTCGTCCAGCCGTCGCTGCTCCATCAGCAGCATGGCGAGATTGTAGAGCGGCAGGGCCAGGCCGTTCGCATTGGGGGAATCGCTGCGTTCGTAGATTCGGATCACCTGCCGGAAGAGCTTTTCGGCTTCTTTCGTTTGTTTTTGATCAAGCAACACGCAGGCCTGCCCGTTCAGCGCGGCGGCATAGCGGGGCTGGAACGCCCGCGGCGCCGCCCGGAAGATTTCCGCCGCTTGCTGATAGCTGGAATTGGCGGCGGCCAGATCGCCTTTCACCCGCTCCACATCCGCCAGATGCTGGAGGACCGTGCCGACGGCAAGGCTGGATTTTCCGCTGGTCTGCTTCAGGACCGCCAAGGCCCGGAGGAACATCCCCTCGGCTTCGTCCCATCGCCGTTCCGAAAACAAAACAAGCCCGGCGTCGTACAACGATCCGGCCAGCGAGGCGTCCGCAAGGCTTCCCAATTGTTCGCGCAGCACCGGGTCGCCCCCGGTCGCCGGTTGCGCCGCCGGGGCCACGGCCTTTGCCGCCGCCAGTTGGCTCGCCAAGGATTCCTTGTCCTGCGCGGCCTGCTGGAGTTCGCCGGCCAGCTTCGCCTGCATGGACTCGTTTTCCTTCAGTTGCTTCGCGAGCGCGTGGTGCTCCTTCTTCAGCGAGGCCAGATCGGCGACGGCCTGCCCGGCCTGTTGGCGGAGGGAGGAATTCTCCTCTTTCAGTTTTTGTTGAGCGGCGGCGTTGTCCGCATCGGTCCGGTTCTTCGCCTCCAGGCCGGCGAGTTCCGCCTGCAACTGCTGGATCTGGCCGTTGGCGTTGACCAGCGCCTGGCTGGTGGAGGCCAATCCTGCGCGCGCGGATTCCAATTCCTTTCGGCTCCGGGCGTCCAGTTCCCCGGCCGTCTTGGCCTGCGCCGTCTGCTCCTGTTCCCGCGCGGCAGAACGGGCTTTTTCCGTTTCCAGCAGGATTTCCAGTTCCCGAATGCGGCTCTGCCACTTGGCCTGTTCCAGGCCGCGCGCCTTGTCTTCCTGCTCCAGCGCCTGGGTGAGC
>DMJA01000088.1 GCA_003451935.1 Verrucomicrobiota bacterium
CGCCCCTTCCTCGGGCGACGCGAAGGGCGCAAAATCGCCGCCGGTGCCCAGCACGAGATGTTTCGGCATGGACATCCAGACCCCCGCCGCGATCAACGCCGCCACCCCCGCCAACCCAAACAGGATTTTCTTCATCGGCTTCTCCTCCGCACTTTCCCGGCCATCCTATGCCGCCATCCGCCCGCGATCAACGCCGCAGTTCGCCGTGCTCCGCCAAATGCAGAAGGAAATCCCCCAGCGCCTGGATCATTTCGTCGCGCGTGTGGCGATACACGTCTTCAGGATATCCGATCGGATCCGCCACGTCCCGCGCCTTCCCCAGCCCGAAGCTGTTCAGCAGGTAGGTCTTCCCCTGCGCCTCCGGGAACCGCCGTTCGATCTCCCGCCGATGCTCCTCCGTCATCGCCAGGATGACGCTCGCCTCGTCCACCAGTGGCTTCGTCAGCGCCCGGCTGCGGTGCCCGGAAATGTCGATGCCGACCTCCCGCATCGCCTCGACGGCTTCGGGCGAGGCCGGACTTCCGCCCCACGCCGCCACGCCCGCCGACTCCGCCCCCCATCCCTTCCCCGCCAGCTTCTGGTTCAGCCACCCCGCCGCCATCGGGCTCCGGCACGAATTTCCCGTGCACACCACCAGCACCTTCTTCAATTGGCTGCTCGGATTCTCCATTCTGAATCCTGACTCCTGAATTCTGAATACTGGCTGTTGCTAGTACGACTTCGCCATCAGCACGCGCTGCGCACTGGGCTTGCCCGTCAGGATGCAAACGCCCGCCCCGCGCGCAGTCTCGGGAATCTGCTCCTCGAACGGAATGCACCGGATGCTCGTCTCGTAGCGCTTGGCCATCGTGTCTTCGTCTTCGTGCGTGCCCGCCCAGTGCACCCACGCGAAGCCGCCGCCTTCGCCCTTGAAGAAGGCCTCGAAGTCTTCCAGCGTGTCGATGACGCGCGACCGCTTCTCGCGCATGGCGCGGGCGCGCTCCAGCAATTCCTTCTGCAACGTGTCCATCAGCGCCGCCATGCCGCCAATGGCCTCGGCGCGCGGCAAAAACTGCTTCTTGCGCTTGCGCAGGTCCTGCTCGGATTCGCCTTCCTTTTCGAGCACGAACCGGCGCACCACGCACAAGGACCCCTTCTCCAAATCGCGCGGGCCGATCTCGATGCGCACCGGCACGCCCTTGCGCTCCCATTCATAGTATTTCGCGCCGGGCTGCATCCCTTCGCGGTCGTCCACCTTCACGGCCAGCCCCTTGGCGCGCAGCTCCGCGGCCACGGCCTGCGCCTCGGCGCCCGTCGCCGCCTGCTCTTCGGGCGTCTTGTAGATCGGCACGATCACCACCTGGATGGGCGCCAGCTTCGGCGGCAAAATCAGCCCGTTGTCGTCCGAGTGCGTCATGATCAGCGCGCCGATCAGGCGCGTCGAGACGCCCCAGCTCGTCGCGTGCACGTATTCGAGCTGGCCTTCTTTGTTCAAAAACTTCACGTCGCTGCTCTTGGCGAAGTTCTGGCCCAGATAGTGGCTCGTGCCCATCTGGAGCGCCTTGCCATCCTGCATCATGCCCTCGATGCACTGCGTGTCGATCGCACCGGCGAAACGCTCGCCCTCGGTCTTGTGGCCGCGCACCACGGGCACGCCCATCACGTTCTCCGCCACATCGGCATAGACCGCCAGCATGCGCGACACCTCCTCGCGCGCCTCAGCTTCCGTCGCATGCGCCGTATGCCCCTCCTGCCACAGGAATTCCGTCGTCCGCAGAAACAGGCGGGTCCGCATCTCCCAGCGCACCACGTTCGCCCACTGGTTGATCAGCAGCGGCAGATCCCGGTAGCTCTGGATCCAGTTCTTGTACTGCGCCCAGATGATTGTTTCGCTCGTCGGCCGCACCACGAGCGGTTCGTCCAGCTTCGAATCGGGATCCACCGTCACCTTGCCGTCGATCGACTTCAACCGGTAGTGCGTCACCACCGCGCATTCCTTCGCGAATCCCGCCGCGTGCTCTTCTTCCTTCGCCAGGAAGGAAAGCGGAATGAATAGCGGAAAATACGCGTTCACGTGCCCCGTCGCCTTGAAGCGGTCGTCCAGCTCCCGTTGCAGCTTCTCCCAGATCGCGTAGCCGTGCGGCTTGATCACCATGCACCCGCGCACCGACGAATGGTCCGCCAGGTCCGCCCGCTTCACGATGTCCAAATACCACTGCCCATAGTCCGCCGCCCGCGGCGTAATCCCGTCCGACGCCGTCGCCGGCTGCTGCTTCTGGTTCTGCTGGTTTTGCTGCGCGCTCATTTCAAATCTCCCATCTCACATATTGGCGGCGATCGCCGCGCCGAACTCCGAACACGTCACTTCCTTCGCGCCCTCCATCAGCCGCGCAAAGTCATAGGTCACCGTTTTGTTCGCGATGCTCTTCTCCACGCCCTTCACGATCAAGTCGGCCGCCTCGGTCCAGCCCAGGTAGCGGAACATCATCTCGCCCGACAGGATCAGCGACCCCGGATTCACCTTGTCGAGATTGGCGTACTTCGGCGCCGTCCCGTGCGTCGCCTCGAAGACCGCGCAGCCCGTCGCGTAGTTGATGTTCGCCCCCGGCGCGATGCCGATGCCGCCCACGCATGCCGCCAGCGCATCGGAAATGTAATCCCCGTTCAGGTTCAGCGTCGCGATCACATCATACTCCGCCGGCCGCGTCAAAATCTGCTGCAGGAACGCGTCCGCGATGCAGTCCTTCACCACGATCTTCCGGCCCGTCTTCGGATCGGCGATCTCGTGCCACGGCCCGCCATCCAGGGGCTGCGCGCCGAACTCGTCGCGCGCCGTCGCATAGCCCCAGTCGCGGAAGGCGCCTTCCGTGAACTTCATGATGTTGCCCTTGTGCACCAGCGTCACGCTCTTGCGGCCGTTGTCGAGCGCATAGCGGATGGCCGCCCGCACCAGCCGCCTTGTGCCTTCTTCCGACACCGGCTTGATGCCAATGCCCGAGCTGCCCGGAAAGCGGATCTTCTTCACGCCCATTTCCTTTTGCAGGAAATCGACCACCTTCTTCACTTCCGGCGTGCCCGCCGCCCACTCGATGCCCGCGTAGATGTCCTCC
>DMJA01000200.1 GCA_003451935.1 Verrucomicrobiota bacterium
CCAACATCCAGAAGGACATGGAGGACTTCAAGATCTACCCTGTGCTGACCTTCGGCCTCGCCTGGCACTTCTAAAGGCCCGGGGGCCGCAGATGCGCCCATGAAGCGCGGGGTCGGTTGGTGGCTGGTTGCGTGCGCCTGCGCGTGTGCTTCCGCGTGGGGTCAGACCAATGGGATTTTCGCCGATTTTTCGACATCGATGGGCGATTTTACGGTCCGACTCGACGAGGAACGGGCCCCGCGCGCGGTGGCCAGCTTCGTGGGATTGGCAACCGGTGAAAAGGCCTGGGCGGATCCGCAGGGGAATATTTGGCGCAAGCCGTTCTATGAGGGTTCGATTTTCCACCGCGTGGTGAAGGATGCCGGCACCAACGGCATCGCCATCCAGGGCGGCGGGATTCCCTTGCTTTCCACGGGCACCAACGGGGTGGTGGCGACGAACTTCGTCAACGCAGGATACGACATGCTCGAATCGGTCGCGAACGGGCTGGCGCATTCCAACGGGGTGATTTCGATGGCCAACTCGGGGCCGAACACGGACGGCTCCCAGTTTTTCATCACGGCGACGAACGTGCCGGGATGGGACGGGAGCTACACGGTGTTCGGCCATGTGGTGGCGGGGATGAACGTGGTGGCGTCGATTGCCGCCGTGGCGGTGCAGGGGGCGGGTTCGCGCCCGGTGGAGGATGTCGAGCTGAACCGCGTGGAGATTCGGCGCGAGGGTGCGGAGGCGACGGACTTCAACATCGCCTCGCAGGGCGTGCCGGTGGTGGAGTCGGGCCCGATGCGGTGCTATGCCGCCGGCACCAACGAAGTGCTGGAGTTCGAGATTGCATCCCAAACGGAAATGCTGTTCCGCGAATCGGGGGACTTGCAGGCCTGGGAAAACACCGAGTGGGGTTTCTATACGGGCATCCCCTACACGTGGACGACATCGGTTGCGCGTGCGGAATTGGGCACCCTCTACTTTTTCCATCTGTCGCGCATTCGCTACCCCGTGCCCATCACCTCGCCGGCCAGCAACCGGGGGCGCACGTTCACCTTCTGGTGGAACACCACGTCCACGACGAAATACGAGGCTGTTTTTTCCGCGTCGGCAACCAACCCCGGCGCCTACCGGGTGACGTCGGGCACGAATGTGCCGGTGTCGGGGACCCTCTTTATCGGTGACACCTGGACGCGGGAGCCCTATTCGGCGCGGCTTTATTTTTTCGACGATTCCGGCAAGGAACAGACCTATTCGCTGGGATTCAATCCGGGGCAGGCCACGAACCGGTTCACGGGCACGGTGAAGGATTACATGGCCAGCGCGACCTATCTTATCGACGGCGTATTCACGGTGGAATGATTCCGGTTGGCTTTTCCGGGGAGGGGCGGCCACTTCCGCCTTTACGGTGGGGGCGTGNNCCACCCGAGGAGTTTGCGCATGAAGCCCATCCTGTCCGAGCCGGAAATCAACGCCATCGTTTATGGAATGCATGGCGCGCCCTTTTCGCTGCTGGGGATGCACGAGACGGGGGCCAAGAAGCCGGGGACGGTGGTGCGCGCGTTCCGTCCGTCGGCGACGAAGGCGGAGGTGGTCCGCGCCTCCGACGGGCAGGCGTTCGACATGCCGTGCATCCATGCCGACGGGCTCTACGAGCTGTTTTTCCCGAATGAAAAGCCGTTCGCCTACAAGTTGCGGCTGACGTGGTTCGACAAGACGGTCTCCGATCTGGAGGATCCGTACCGGTTTCCGCTGCAGCTGACGGATTTGGACATGTATCTGCTGGGCGAGGGGACGAACTACCGCGCGTACCAGAAGATGGGGGCGCACGCCGTGGCGATCGACGGGGTCGAAGGCGTGCATTTCGCGGTGTGGGCGCCGAACGCCATCCGCGTGAGCGTGGTGGGTTGGTTCAACAACTGGGACGGACGCATCCACCCCATGCAGCAGCGGGGCGGCTCGGGCCTGTGGGAGCTGTTCATTCCGCACCTGAAGGCGGGCGACCTCTACAAGTTCGAGGTCAAGGGCCACAACGCGTTCCTCGCGCAGAAGGCGGATCCGTACGCGTTCGCGTCGGAACTGCGCCCGCGCTCGGCGTCCATGGTTTGGGATGTCGCGAAGTACGAGTGGGCCGACGCGGAGTGGATGGCGGCGCGCAAGGCGAAGCACTGGCTGGACGAGCCGATCAGCGTGTACGAGGTGCACCTGAGCTCGTGGCGGCGCAATCCCGACGAGAACAACCGCATGCTGAGCTACCGGGAGCTGGCGGACACGCTGATCCCCTACGCCAAGAAGATGGGCTACACGCACATCGAGACGCTGCCGGTCAGCGAGCATCCGTTCGACGGCTCGTGGGGCTACCAGACCATCGGCTACTATTCGCCGACGTCGCGCTTCGGCACGCCGGACGACTTCAAGTTCTTCGTGGACCGCTGCCACCAGGAGGGCATCGGGGTGATCATCGACTGGGTGCCCGCGCACTTCCCGAAGGACGGTCACGGGCTGGCCTACTTCGACGGCACGCACCTCTACGAGCACGACGATCCGCGCCTGGGCGAGCACAAGGACTGGGGCACCTACATCNNTGCGGTGGCCTCCATGCTCTATCTGGACTATTCGCGCAAGGAAGGGGAGTGGATCCCCAACAAGTTCGGCGGGCGGGAAAACCTCGCCGCAGTGGAGTTCCTCAAGAAGTTCAACGAGCTGGTCCATGTGGAATATCCGGGCTTCCTGACGTTCGCGGAGGAGTCCACGGCGTGGCCGATGGTGTCGCGCCCGGTCTATCTCGGCGGGCTGGGCTTCGACATGAAGTGGAACATGGGCTGGAT
>DMJA01000037.1 GCA_003451935.1 Verrucomicrobiota bacterium
CCGGATGGGTTCGGCCACCTCTTCGGGAGAATATCCGGGCTTGATCTGCACGAGCACGGCGTTGACATACGGATTGGCGCTTTGCGAATGGATCACGGCGTCCAGCAAGCCCGGCACCTCTGGACGGTTGAAAGCGGGATTTGCTGCGGTGCGCCTCCGTTGCTGGACGATCGCATCGTTGTCCTTCAGGAATTGCGCTTCCTGCGCATCCTTCAAGGGGATGAAAATCATCGGATCGCCGCCGGAGGACACCATGCGTCGGGTCAGTCCGACCACGGTATAATCGTTGCGCCGAATCCGAAGGCGATCGCCCAGCCGAAAGCCCGCCGTCACGTCTGCAACGGCCTCATAATGGCTGCGGGTGATATGCCGTCCGTCCACGAGATATCGGGGCTGTCCCGGTTGGCCAAGGTCGCCCGGCAGAACTCCGACCACCATGGCGCGGACGTCGCGCTCGCCCTCGCGAACCTGCATCGTCAAATAGGTTACGTTGGCGGCGCGGGCCACGCCTGGCATTCCGAGAAGTCCGCGGTAGAGATCATCCTGCAGGCTGGACGGCTCGGCATAGGGGCCCAAGGTGTCTTTCTGCACCACCCACAAGTCGGCGCCGCTGTTGTCGAGCAAGACCATCGCGTCGTCCACCATGCCGCGATACACCCCGGCCATGGTCAGCGTCACGCCGATCAACAGTCCCAGGCCAATGCCTGTGAAGACGAACTTGCCCCAGGCATGCTGAATGTCGCGGCCTGCCAAGCTGATCATCGCGGCTCTCCGTACAGATGATCGGCGATTTGAATGCGATCCCGGGCTGTCAATGCGCGGCGGCTGTGCACGACCACGCGGTCATGGGGCTTAAGTCCGTCCAGAATCTGGATCCGGCCATCGAGATCGCGCGCCCCCACGGTGACGGGGGAAAAGCGCAGGGTGCCGTCTTCGATCCGCCAGACGCCGAGATGGCCATTGACCCGCAGCACACAGGCATTGGGCAACGTCGATCCGGTCGGCCGTGCCGGCAAAGCCACGGTAACCTCGGCCAATTCGCCAATGGGCGGCAACGGTTCCGGAACGGAATCGAACGCAACCTTGGCCAGAATTTCTTCGGTCACCGAATCGGCGAGCGGCTCGACGCGCAATACCCGTCCGGCCACGTCTTGGCCGCCTTGCGAACGCAGCACGATATGGCCCGGAAGGCCGGCCCGCAGTCCGGAGGCACTTGCTTGATCAAAACGCACGTTGATCCATAGACTTCCCGGATCGACCGCCTCAATCACCGGTTGCCCCGCGACCACCGTTGTGCCGGGTTCTGCGTCACGCGTGACGACCAGCCCGTCCGCCGGCGCAATCAGGCGCAGATTGGCGCGCTGCTTGGTCAGCGCGGCGAGTTCTGCGCCGATGCGCGTCCTCTCTTGGCGAGCCGCTTCCAGATTGGCCTGGGCGGACGCAAGGCCGGCTTCGGACACTTGCTGTTCCTGTTGCTTGGCATCCAGCGACTCCTCGCTCACCGTGCGCGCCTGCAGCAGTTCTTTGTAGCGGTGCGCTTGCGTTCCGGCATAGGTCTTGCGGGCCTCCGCATCCCGGATTTGCGCCTCGGCCGCGACCACTTGGGCCGCCGCGCGCTTCAAGGCGGCATCCAGCGCGGCCACGCGGTCGTCCAGGTCCACAGGATCCATTTCGCCCAGCACTTGGCCGGCCCGAACCGTGTCGCCCACGTCCACGTCGAGGCGTTTGACGCGTCCCGCCAGCGTTGGGCCGATCCGGTAGGTGTAGCGGGATTCGACCGTGCCGATGCCGAACAGCGCGGGCTGGATGGCGTGGTCCTCGACCGTGGTCACGGTAACCGGAACCGGGGCCATCGGGCCCGATCGAAGCGCCACGTAAACGAACAAAATCAAGAGGGGGGCGAGCACGGCGATCATGGCCAGCGTGCGGCCTTGGACGTGGAATCGTTTCATGGCAATCTCCTGATCCCGCGGAGGTAAATGGCGAAGACCTCGGGGGCCTTCGTCCGCATGCTTCCGACTTTCCCGGACACCAACGATTGCACCACCAGACCTTGGACCATCCCAACGAACAAGGTTGCGGCGGCTTTGGTGTCAACCCCGGGGGCGATTTCGCCCCGGATCTTGCCTTGTTCGATGATCGCTTGCAGTCGCTCGACATACCGGCCCATGAATGCGCGCACGATGCGCTTGGTCCGGGTATCTCCGGCGCGTTGGAGTTCGCCAAAGACGATTCGCGGCACCCCGGCGTGCCGGGCATGGGTCTCGATATGGGCCATGAATACGCTCTCCATAGCCTCAAGGGGCGACTTCGTCCGCGCCGCCTCGTCCACCCGCGCCAACATGCGCTTGGCCACCCATTCCGCAACCGCCTGCCAGATGGCGTCCTTGGTTGGAAAATGCCGGAATAGCGCGCCCTGCGTCATTTGCATGCGTTGGGCTATGGCCGAGGTGGTGATTTCGTTTGGATTTTGCTCGGCGGCCAGTTCGAGGACGGTTTGCACCGTCACGGCTCGGCGTTCGTCCGCCGGAAGGCGAGGGGCTCGTTTTCGGTCTTTCATAGTAAGTAATCTATTACTATCTTATGCAGATGTCAAGCGGCGCCCCGGATGTTTCATCGCGGCCACGCATCCGCGCCGTGCCGCAATAGCACACCCGGGCAACCCGCCACCAGATGAAGGCACGCGGAGAACGTAAGAAGACAACGCGCGCGCCCCCACCCGAAGCCCGCAGGGCGGAAGAGCGCGGACGACGAGGAGCGTCAAATCCTGTCGATTGATGCGCAGTTGGACGAATTGCGAATGCTCGCGGCGAAAGAAAAATTGGAAGTCGTCCGCGAATACATCGAATCGCAGACGGCGAAGAAGCCGGGCCGACCGATCTTCAATGAAATGCTCAAGGCGATCAAACGGGGCGCGGCGCAAGGGATTCTGGCTTGGCACCCCGACCGACTGGCGCGAAATTCGGTGGACGGCGGGCGCTTGATCTACGACCTCGACACGGGGACGCTCGCCACCTTGAAGTTCCCCACGACTTGGTTCGAGAACACGCCGCAAGGCAAGTTCATGCTCAGCATCTCGTTCGGCCAGTCGAAATACTATGTGGACAGCCTCTCCGAGAACATCAAGCGCGGCATCCGCAAAAAACTGCGCGAGGGCATCTTCCCGACCAAGCCCCCCATTGGCTACCTGAACGATTCCAAGACGCGGACGGTCTACATCGACCCCGAGCGCGGGCCGCTGGTCCGCAAAATGTTCGAGGCCTACGCCACGGGGCGCTACACGGGGGCGCAGATCAAAGCTTTGGTAACGGCGTGGGGGTTGAAGACCTTCAACGGCCTCCCCCTCCCGCTGAGCAAGGTATATTGGACGCTGGACCATATTTTCTACACGGGTCTTTTCCGCTTCAATGGCGAGGTGTACGAGGGCAAGCACCCGCCGCTGATTTCGCGCGAGCTGTACCAGCGCGCGCAGCGCGTCCGCAAAAATACGGGTCGGGGCCGCTATGCGAAGCCCGAACCCTTCAAATTGCGCGGCCTGATCGCCTGCCACGAGTGCGGCTGCCTGATCACGGCGGACCGGCAGAAGGGGCCCCATTATTACCGCTGCGGCAAGCGGCGCGGTCCCTGCACCCTGAAAACGATGCGCGAGGAAGCGCTTGTGCAGTTGCTGCGGACGGCCGCGCAGATCGTTTCTATCCCCGACGACAAGGCGGATTTGATGCTGGCGGAGATGGAACGGCGCATCCGCCTGGACCGGGCCGCGCAGGCTGGCTTGGTGGAGCGTCAGAAATCGGAACTCGCGCAGATTTCCGCCCGGCAAGATCGGTTGCTGGATGTATTCCTCGCGGGCGACATCGAGCGGGAGGAATTCACCGTTCGCAAGGAAATATATATCCAGGAGAAGGCCGCGCTCGCCGATGCCATCGCCAAATTCGAGGTGGAGGGCGCGAGTCGGTTGAAACCTGTGGTGGACTTCCTAACCGCGTCGCGGCAAGCGAAGTACGACGCGCAAGCCGAAGATCTTTCGGAATTGCGGATTTTCTTCCAAAAGATCGGTGCAAACCTGATTTTCGCGGTTCGGAATCTGGCGGCCGAACGCGGAGCGATGCAGGCGGCCTCCCCCTTCGCCAAGGCTTCGGAGGACA
>DMJA01000085.1 GCA_003451935.1 Verrucomicrobiota bacterium
GTGGGGGTTCGAGTCCCCCCCCGAGCACCATTTTTCTGAAAGCCCCTTGAACAGGGGCTTTTCTTCGTTCCGGCGCAGCCAGGCCCCACCTGCTAGCCCGCGGCGGACGGTTCGGCTTGCGCTTTTCTCAATTCCTTCGCCCGGCGATTCCAGGCCACGGCAAATGTGATCCGATACAGCGCGAAGAACAGCATCCATCCCACGGCGATGCATCCCGCAACGGCAAGCGGGTTGAGCAGGAGGGAACTTCCCGCCGCAATCAGCACCCCGGCAATGGAACCAAAGACCGGGGTGACTTTGAACAACACACGGCTGTCGATGTTCCTGTCTTTTGCTGGCCGGTACTTGAGCAGGGGCCACCAGCCCCAATCCATGTCGGAAAGCCAATTCATGAACGACCACAGTTTATTCATTTTCCATTGCTCCATCGGTCGAGGGCCCGCGCCACCCGGTGTCCTGCCGTTATTCGCCCTCGAGAAGGCGAACCACTGTTCCTTGATTCCGCATCGAAAGCCTATTTCGCCGGCGGCGGTTCCGGTTTCGGCGGCGGCGCGTACTTCGAATCCAACGCCGCGTTCAGCAGGCGCGCCAATCGCACGCCGGCCTTCTGCAATTGCTCCTGCGCCAGCGGCAGGCGCGCTTCAATGTAGTTCGCGCTCGTCAAATCCATCCCCGGGTTCGCCCATTTGAAGGGCAGGTTCTCCCCGTTGGCCCAATGATAGACCTGCTTGCGCGCCTTCCAGTAGCTGTCGTTGGCCCACTCGAGGGGATTTCCCTGGCTCCATCCCTGCACCTGCTCGGGGCCGATGCCCTCCAGCAAAAACCGGGCGAAGGCGGCGCGGCCGCGGGCCTCCATCAGTTCGAGAACCATGGATTGGTCCCAGACGCTGTGAATGCTGGCCGGATAGTCCATCGGCGTGTTGGGGCCGAAAGAATAATGGTTCCCGTGGAAGGAGTTGACGGGAATCATGTTCCCGCCCATGTCGCCATAACGATAGGCGCAGTGCAGTG
The DNA here is from genome assembly GCA_003451935.1 of Verrucomicrobiota bacterium. Lineage (GTDB taxonomy): Bacteria > Verrucomicrobiota > Kiritimatiellia > CAIQIC01 > Lenti-01 > Lenti-01. The sequence goes on from DMJA01000085.1 coordinate 1,012, forward strand.
GTTGATGCACATCCCCCACGAAGTGGATCAGGAACCGCAGGGCGTCCAGCTTCCGCTCCCGGGGGGTGTCCTTCGAGGCCAGCTCCTTCTGCCAGCGCCCGATCTGCGTCACGATGTCGTTCCCGTCCTCGGACGGCTTCAGCTCGAAGTCGTCGTCGTAGCGCTTGAAGACATCGAAATCGATGAAGTGCCAAAGTCCGTTGCCGGGATATATTTTTTCGTAGTCATCCGAGCCGCGGATCTCGTCCGGCCAGCAGGCCACCTCGTAATCGCCCATCCGGTGGTCTTCCAGCAGCGCCCGGACCTGCTTCTTGGCGCGGGGGGTCAGGTGGCGCTCGGCGATATCGCCCACCACGGCATGCCCCTCCGGCCCCCAGGCCCAAACCGCACCCGGCAGTGCCAGTGCAAAAATCAAGCATGCTTTCCCAATCGCTTTCTTCATTCTGTTTCCTTTCAGGGAATGGGCACGCTACCCCACGATCCTCCCGGCGTCAAATGGTGAAAAGTCCAATGGAAGCTTGACCGCGGTTGCCGGAACACCGAAAGTGGAATTATCAAGGAGAACGCCATGAACGTCGCCATTCTCGGTGCCAGCAACAAGCCCGAACGCTACAGCCACCAGGCCGTTGTCCTGCTCGCAAAAAAGGGCCACGCCGTCTTCCCCATCCATCCCGCGCTCGCGGAGATCGAAGGCCACCGCGTGTTCAAGAGCCTCGCGGACGTCCCCGAGTCGCTGGATGTCGTCACGATGTACGTCTCCCCCTCCCATTCCACCGGCATGGCCGATGCCATCCTCGCCGCGAAACCTTCGCGCGTCATTTTCAACCCCGGCACGGAGAATCCGGAGCTGGAGGCCAAGCTCGCCGACGCCGGCATCGAGGTCGTCCACGCCTGCACTCTCGTCCTGCTCCGCACGGGGCAGTTCTAAAAGCCCCCCTATGACCGTCCTCCTCGATTTTCTCCACGGCCTGCCGCCCGCCTATCAGGCCTTGGCCGGCACCCTGTTCACCTGGCTGATGACGGCCCTCGGCGCGGCCGCGATCTTCCTGCACCGCATGCCAAGCCGCAAGCTGCAGGACGGCATGCTGGGATTCGCCGCCGGCGTCATGATCGCCGCCAGCTACTGGTCGTTGCTCGCCCCCGCCATCGAACTTTCCAACGGCTCGTGGATCCCCGCCGCCGTCGGCTTCCTCCTCGGTGGCGCCTTCCTGCGCGGCATCGACATCGTCCTGCCCCATCTGCACGTGTACGAGGAAACCCCCGAAGGCCACCATGTCCACTGGAAGCGCAGCATTTTGCTGGTGACGGCCATCACGTTGCATAACTTCCCCGAAGGCCTCGCCGTCGGCGTCGCGTTCGGCGCCGCCGCCATGGGCGATTCCGCCTACAGCCTCGCCGGAGCCGTTGCGCTGGCCATCGGCATCGGCATCCAGAACCTGCCCGAAGGCCTCGCCGTCGCCATGCCCCTGCGGCGCACGGGCCTCTCCCGCATGAAGGGGTTCATGTACGGCCAGTTCTCCGGCATGGTCGAGCCCGTCGCCGGCGTCCTCGGCGCCCTCGCGGTCGTCGCCGCCCGCCCCATCCTGCCCTACGCCCTTGCCTTCGCCGCCGGCGCCATGATCTACGTGGTGGTGGA
>DMJA01000191.1 GCA_003451935.1 Verrucomicrobiota bacterium
GCCGGCGCCGAAGCCGCCGTCACCACCACACTGACCGTCTGCGTCGCCACGCCCGTGCTGTTGCTCGCCGTGAAGGTGAAGGTCTTGGTCGCCCCCCCATCCGCCTGCGGCGGCGTGTAGGTCAACACGCCCGTGTTCGTCACAAAGGTGTAGGAGCCAGCCGAAGCCGTCGTGCTCTTGAGCGCCAAGGTGGGCGGCGGCTCGCCCGAGGCGGTTTCCGTGAAGGCCAGGGCCACGCCCGAGGTCGTGCTGTAGGGCCCCGTGCCCCCCGTGAACGCCGGAGCCTGGGTGGTGATGGGCGTAAAGTAGATCTGATCGAATTCGCCGCCGACAATCGAACTGGCACCCGTCTGGTGCGAGGCCGCCAGGCCGAAATATCCGTTCGCCGCCGGCGTGTAGGTGCTGTCCGTGCCCGTTCCCTGGCTGAGGGTGGCGTCGGCCGGGAAGTCCGCGGCGGTGTTCCCCGAGGCGTTGACCGTCGGCAGCGTCGAGGTGAAGAGTTCCCATCGGCCGCTGCTGTTGCGGGTGACGCGGATGAGGAACCCGATATCCGTCAGGCCATTGACCAAGCCCGCCGCGGACGTGAGGACGGTGCTGGCCACGGCGCCATCCGTGATTCGCTCCAGCACGATTTCGTCCGCGCCGGAATCGTCGCCCATCGCCAGGCGATAGCCATCGACGGTGGCGGATTCGAGGTCGGCCTCGTTCGCATACAGCCAGATGAACATACGATTGCCCGCGGTGAGAGCCTGGGCCCGCCGCCCCACCCACAAACCCCATTCCTGTGCGACGCCCCAAGCCGCGATCTGCGTCCGCAGGTGGTCTGTTTCCGCCAGCGCCGCTCCAAACATCTGCAAGGTTTGGGAACCCGTAGCCCCGGCCGCCACCGTGCTATTGGAGGCGATTGTCCAATACGTCTCGTCGCCGGTCCAGACCGGCGTCTTGGTGAAATCCCCGTCCGCGAAGGTATCAAACGGGTTGGCCGCCGTGATGTTGCCGCTCGTGATGTCCGTCAACGATCCGCCATCGTTGGCGGAGATCGTGAACACGCCGGCCACGCTGTACTGGAGCGCGGTCCACGTGGAGGACCCGGCGACCAACGATTGGGCCCCGCCCCCGGTCAATGTTCCGGAACCGCTGGCTTGGCTGAGGGTCACGGACGCCGTCGAATCCAAATCCACGTTGCCGAGGGCATCCTGCGCCTGCACCGTGGCGCTGAAATTCTGGGCGACGCCCACCCCGGCGGAGAGCGAGCTGAACGCCAGCCGGGTGGCCGAAACTTCGATGCGGTTGCGGTCGCCGGAAATATCGGTCGCCGCGCCGCCCGCATCGGCGGCCGCGAAGAGCGATCCGCCCATGTCGGCCGTGGCGCTGGCGACCGTGAAGCGCAACTGCGCGTTGTCGGCGACCGCGCTGTTGAAGCTGGCCAGGACCTTGAAGGTCTTGGTGCCGCCATCCGCGGCGGACAGATTCAGGCCGCTGAAGGCCACGCTGGCGCCCCCGGCCGCCTCGGCGATTTCCGTGCTGCCATCATAGAGCGCCACGCGCCTCAAATGGGCGCCATTGGCGATGGCAAGCGTCAGATCCGTCAAGGTGGTCGCCTGCGCATCCGCATCGGCGGCGGCACCGCCGTCGCGGATCGTGAAGCTGCCAACCTGCAGGGAGGACGCGGTCAGATCGCCCTCCTGATAGGAGGCATAGGCGATGTTGGACAGCTCGGTGAAGGCGGAATCGCGGACGATGTCGGAAGCCGCGTTGTAGGTGCCCGTGCCCGTGACCGCGGTGTCCTTCTGCGAAGCGCCGCCGCTGGCATGCGTGATGTTCCCGCCGCAGGCCCCCAGCGACGTCGGCGCGAACCGGGCATAGATCGTGGTCTGCGGAACCGACCCGCCCGTCGGAACCAGCGTCAGGCTGCCGGCGCTCCCCACGAATCCCGAGCCGCTGGTGGTGGAAATCTCAAAGCCTGCCGGCGGGGTGATCACGATGTTGTTGGTCAGGTTCACGCCCGAGACCGTGTAGGTCTGCTCGGCGGAATTCGCACCCATCACGGCGTTGCCAAAGGCCAGCGCATTGCTGGAGACCGTGAGGATCGGGACCCCGCCGACAGATGCCAGGACGCCGATGATGTCCAGCCCATAGCTGTTGTCCGAAGGCGAAGAGAAGCCCCAGCCGCCGCTGGTGGTCTGGCCGCTCGCATAGTAGCGCAGGGTCACCGTCGTGCCGGCAGCCACGTTCTGCAGGGCGCCCACGCCCGAGAAATCCCATGCGCGGGTGAGGCTCTTGGAATCGAGGGAGGAACCAATCAAGGTGAAGGTGCTTCCATCGAGGCTGTAGGCCCACTGGTCCCGCACGCCGATGTAGTTGATCTCATTGGTGTAGAAGCTGGCCGTTCCCACGAACTTGCCCGTCGCGCTGTTCAGGGAAAGCGCGTAGCCGGCATCGGCGGCCAGCGTCACCTGGAAGTAGTCGTTGCTCGCCGTCGAAATACCCTCGTTCTTGAATCCGGTGGTCCGGAAGGAATCGGCGCCGGTGCTTGGGGTGGCGGTGGATCCGCGGGTGATTGTTTTGCTGGAAACCATGCGGGCGCTGTACACTTCCGCGGTCCACGTCGGTACCGCGTCTGCGCCAAAGAAATCCCAGGCGGCGATGGTCGCGGCACTAGACGAGGTCACGGCGACGGCCACTGTTTGCGTCGCCACGCCATAGGTGTTGCTCGCCGTGAAGATGAAGTTCTTCGTTCCGACGTCTCCGGTCGGCGGCGTGTAAACCAGTTGTCCCGTCCCGGCATTGAAGCTGTACGAGCCGATGGCGGCCCCGGTGCTTTGCAACGCCAAGGTGATCGGCGCCTCGCCCGTCGCGCTCACGGTGAAAGACATCACCTCCCCTGCCGTCGCATTCTGGGTGCCCAGGGCGTTGAAATGGGGCATGATGTCCACCGTCGTCACGTCGGCCGCGGGGAAGGAGGAATCGCTGGTCCCGCCGGCGGACACCGTCCGCACCCGGAAGTAGTACGTCACCCCCATCGCCAGGTTCGTCACCGGCGCACTCGTGCCCGACACCGCCCGGTTCGAATAGCCGGGGACAAAGTCCGGCCCCGAACCGGCGCTGCTTTGGGCAATCGTGCCTTGGATTAGGATGTCGTTGCCGGTCCCCTCGAAGCCCAACGCTCCCGCAGTGCTACTTGCCCACCAGCCGGCCATCCGGAAGGTGATGGGCCCGGTCACCCCTTGGAGCCCGGCCACCCACGCCAGATTGCTCGAAATCGGGATGGTCGCCGTCGTGTTTGGCAACCCCGTTTTCACGATCAAATCCCCGGCATATGAATCGTGGCTTGCACGCACATTCAAATTGGACGGACCGGTATTTGAACGCTGGATGTTCAGCGACAAATTCGTGATGGACATCTCATAGCCCGCAAGCGGCTGGATGGTCCATTCACAGTAATCCCCTGCCGAAAAGGCAGTTGCCGCATCGCCCAGAACCGTCCAAGAAGTGGAGTTGAAACGGTCGGCGTTGCCGGACGGCGTCAATCCCGACCCGCGAACGATATAGGCCGGGGACTGCATGTTGGCCGCCGCAAAAGTGGAGGTCCCCCGGGTTTCGGTCCCCAGATAGCCCGCAAAATCGAACGCGATCAAATTGGTGCTGAGGATGGGCCCGCCCCCGCTTTCCACGCTGAAGGTCGAACTGGTGCTGACGTCGAGTTGATAGCCGGTGGCGGCGGTCACAGAGCTCCAGGCGGCGGTGAAGCTGTTGGCGTTGGTGAAGCTTGCCCAGACCGACGCGGGCGGAGATGGAACGACCGAGGCCGGATCCAGGATGGTCACGGCATCGGCGAAGACGCTGGTCATGCCGGCATAGGAGGCATTGCCCACCACGACCACCGTCGCCGTATAGACGCCGATCGCCACGGGCGGGGTGCTGGGGGCATACGTCGCCGACCACGACAGGCCCGGGGTGACCGTGAAGGTGTTGGTGTGCGCCGCCCCGTCGTAGATCGCCTCGATCGGGGCGGCCAGGGTGCAGGTCGGCATCATCTGGGTGATGACCACCGCGTCGGTGAACACAAAGGTGCCGCCCACATAGTGCGAGTCGCCGGTCACGGTCACCGTGGCGTCGTAGTTCCCCGCCGCCTGCGGCGTGCCCGGTGAATAGGCCACGGACCAGGCCAGGCCGGGCGTCACCGTGAAGGTGTTGGTGTGCACATCCCCGTCGTAGAGGAGCGTGATCGGCGCATCCAGCGAACAGGTCGCCATGGCCTGCGTGATGACCACGGCATTGGTGAACACGTTCGTGCAGCCCAGATAGTGTACGTCGCCGGTCACGGCCACCGTCGCGTTGTAGCTGCCCGGCTCCACCGGCACCGTCGGCGAATACCTGACCGACCAGGCGAGCCCGGTCGTCACATTGAAGGTGTTGGTCTGCGCCAGGCCGGTGTAGGCCGTCGCGAGGGGCGCCGGCAGCGTGGCGCTCGCCACGCCCTGCGTGATGGTCACGGCGTTGCTGAACACAAAGACCGCGCCGGTCACCATCTGATAGTCTTCCACGGTGACCGTGGCATGGTAGGTGCCGATCTCGATCGGGTCCGCCGGCGAGTAGATGACATAGTACGGCACGCCCTCCGGCCCGACCGTAAAGCTGGCCTCGTGTCCCTGCCCCGTGAAGGGCGCCGAAACCGCCGCATTCAAAGAACACGTCGCCACGCCCGTCAGGGGCGGGATGTACGACGTGATGCGGATGTTGTCGAGACAGGCGTCCTGGTTGTTGCCGGACGTCCAGGTGATGCGGAAATCCACCGGTCCGCCCACATTCACCCCGGTTGTGGAATTGGTGGTCAGGTTCGTAATGCCGGTGCTATTGGCCGTGGCGATCGTCACCCATCCGCTGCCCGAATTGTATTGGGGGGTTATCACCACTCCGGTGTCGGCGGCATAGCGGGCAAAGGCAAATTGGAAATCGCCGATCCCGTTGGTTAGCTGGCCTTGCAGATAGATCCCGCCCGCCGTGCTCTTCAGCACGGCGCCCCGCGTTCCGGCAATGATGGCGCTGACATCCGAAGTGGAAACCACCAACGCATTGGACAACACCCACATGCGTCCCGCAATCGCGTAGGGGGTCAAGTCGCTCGCGGTCCCCTTCACGTTGGAATCCTCGAAATCGATAATCAATTTGCCCGTGTTGTAGGGTTCGGGATCCTCGTCGTTCGGAATGCCGTCGCCGTCGGCGTCCGGATCGCAGAAATCGCCGAGGCCGTCCTCGTCGATATCCGACTGGGTCGGGTTGGATTCATAGGGGCAATTGTCCACGCCGTTCAGGACGCCGTCGCCGTCGAGATCCGTGTCGCAGGCATCCCCCATCCCGTCGTTGTCCGTGTCGGTCTGGGTCGGGTTGTAGGTCGTCGTGCAGTTGTCGGCGTTGTCCAGCAGGCCATCATGATCCCCGTCGCCCGGGGCCACGACAACGCTGCCGCTCTGCTGCTGGGTGTTCAACGCGCCCGGCGTGGGCGCGGCGGAATACCAAGTGCCCGTGGCCGTCAGCACGACATTCGGCGCTTGGGGGCAAAAGTCGGTGGAGGTATCGACCCCGACCTTGTGGAGGAAGGTTTTGCTGCCGGGCGGCACGCTTTCGGAAACCGTCGCCGGATCGTCCACGCCGATGTCATACGTGTCGCTGGCCCCCGCCAACCACACGATTGCATCCAAAATATTCCCAAAAGAGTCATACAACACCAGCCCGTCCGGACCGATTTGCATGCCTTCCGGCAACAGAAAATCCGTGTTGGCGACGTTGTTGGAAACCTGGCTGACGACCACGAATCCGAGATGGTTGCTGTTGGCATCGAGAACTCCGTCGTCCGGAACGGTGAACGCGGGGAAGGTGTAGGTGAACTCTCCGCCATCAACGGTGTCCGAACCGTTGTAGTGCGTCATGGTATAGCCCGCCATGTTCAATCCGGCCGGCGCGATGATCTCGACGAAGTCGTTGGAGTCCGTGCCGTTGCCGTTGCCCTGCACCTCGTTGAACATTGGCATGACGCCGCCGATGCCGGAAATCACGGGGAAGGTGTAGGAATTGGTGATGGAGAAATTCGTGTGGACGCCCTCCGGCCCCTGGAACGTATAGCGGACGAAATAATCCATCACGTCGCCCTCTTGCAGGGCGATGCTCATCATCGGCGTGCGCCAGGCGATGCCGGAATTGGTCATGGCCTGTTCCATCCAGCTTCCACCTTGGATGCGGTACACGCCCTTGGCCGCCAGGTTGGAGGCCAGCGAGTTCGGCGTGATGCCAACCGTGATGGCGAAATCATTGGTCGCGTGGGGAGCGGTGGGGTCCAGCGCGGCCCGCGTCGAAACATAGGCATCCGCGTTCGACAGGGCCTGGTGCGTGCCCGGCGTGCCCAACGTGCCGGAAACGATCGTCCACTCGGCGGCATCCCAGACGTCCACCGGATCGCTATAGCCCGCCTTGCGGTAGGCCGCCGAATTCAGGAAGCTCCATCCGCCCGGCACCGCCCCGATTTGCCCGTAGATGTCGGACACTCCCCCGCTGGGTTTCAACAGCGCCACCGTGTCGTTGCCATTGAGCGAGGCGATGATGGCGGCCTGCTGGTTGGCCTGTTTTCCCGGCCAATAGGTGGGGAACGAATTGGTCGAAGCCGCCACCACATGGATGCCGCCCCCCGCCAGCGTGTTGGTCAAGGCGATGGTCGCCGTCGGCGTCGAGGCGCCATCCAGATAGACGGCCAGCGAATAGCCCGTCAGATCCAGTTCGGAAATGCCGGTGTTGCAGATTTCCACGAAGTTCCCGTTGGCCGAAGTGAAAAGGTCCACCACTTCGCTGAGGATGGCGACCGGCGTGATGCCCGGAATGGCGTCGATCAGGTGGAAATCGGAGAACACCAAGCGATGGTCCGAGGCGTAGATGGTCGTCGCCGCCGGCAGCGGCGAACCATATTTGGTCAGGCCGCCCGCGCCATTGGTGTCGCCCGCCGAGCTGTACACCTCGCCCGTCGGAGAACCGTAGGCGCTGTTCACGATTTCCTCGCTGAACAGGATGTAGTCCAGCCGGTAGCCATAGATGTCATTGGGGTGGGCGTTGTCATGCGTCCACGTGTTTGTGCGGCCGGTCTGGACGGCGTCCACCTCCTCCATCCCGATCGTTCCCAGCCGTCCGGAAGGAAACATTTTGTAGGGCAGCAGCCAGTTGGCGTCCGTGTACCAGGGCAGGTCGAACCCGTCGTTGAAATCGGCGCTCATCGCAGGCAGCCGGCTCTCATAATCCGTCTTGGAGAAATTCAGGTTTTGCGCGGCCCCTTCGGCACCCTCGATGGTGTCGTTCCAGTCGCCCATGATGGCGTATTCCGTGTCGAGCGGAAGCTGGGCGATCATGTTGGTGAGGTAATTCACGATCCGGAACATCTCGAACGCCCGCTGGCACCGCTGATTCGGATCCGTGGTGGAGGACTTGGTATGAACCGTGAACACATGGAAGGGATTCAGCGCGCCCGGGACCTGAATGGTCGCATGCAACGGCCAGCGCATGAATTCCGACGCGGCAGGATCCACCACCGTCTCCTTGATGTGGTCGGTGTAGGTGATGGGATATTTGCTCCAGATGCCGACCTTGAAACTGGCATCCATCGTGCCGCCATCGGAAAAGGCCACGTAGGGAAACCCGAGCGTGGCGGCCATTTCCGTCCATGGCTCCTGGCACTTCGCATACAGCTCCTGGAAACAAACGATGTCCGGTTGCACGCGCGCGATGCTCGCCTGCACTGCGGCATAGTCGTCGTTGGTGGGAGAGAGGGCCCGGTCGTCGCTCGTGTCGATGCCCCACAGGACGTTGTAGGTCGCGATGCGCAGTTGCACCGCTTGAGCGGAAATCACCGCGCCCAGAAGCAGAGCTGCTCCCAGAAAAGTGCGGAATAAACCTCTAGGATTTGACATATGAAAGAATGTACTGCCCCCCCCTCTCCGACACAAATACAATTTTAACAATTCGGAGGGGTCGGGCGCATCTGCGATTGGGTGCATCTCACCTGGGATCTGGCACCGGGCATGGGCGGCTGTCATCCCGAGCTTGCCTGCCTCGCCGCAGCCTTGCGCCAAGGCGGGTCGAGGGATCTCG
>DMJA01000056.1 GCA_003451935.1 Verrucomicrobiota bacterium
CGCCTGATCGACCTGGAAAAGGAACTGGCCCGCCGGGAGGAAGAGGCCCGCCAGATGCGCGAAGAGGCCGAGCGCCAGCTCCAGGCGGAAGCCGAACGCCAGGCCCAATTGGACAAGGAGCACCAGCGCCGGGCGGAGGCGGAGCGCAAGGCGCGCGAAGCCGCCGAACAAAAGGCGCAGGAAACGGAAGAGCGCCGCCGGAAGCTCGAAGAAGCCATGCGGGAAAAGGAGCGCGAAGTGGCCGCCGCCCGCGAGGTGGCGGAAGTCAAGGCCGCCGAGGAAGCGGCGATGCGCGCGCGGCAGGAAGAGGAGCGGCAGGCGCGCCAGGCCGCGGAGGACCGGTTCCGCCAGGAATCCGAACAGAAGATCGCGGAGGCCGAGACACGCATCCAGCAATTGGCCGCGGAATTGAGGCGGCGCGAAGACGAAGCCCGCCAAGCCCGGGAAGAAGCCGAATTGCGGGTGAATGCCGAGAAGGAAACCCTGGATCGCGATCAACAGGAGCGCGAAGTCCGCCAGAAGGCCGAGCAAGAGGAGCGGGAGGCGGTTGAAGCCCGTTTCCGCGCGGAGGAGAGGCGCCGCCTCGAGCTGGAGAAGGATCTGGGCCGTCGCGAGCAGGAAGCCCTCCGGGTGCGCGAAGAAACCGACCGGAAAATCAAGGAAGAGTCGGCCCGCCGGGCCAAGGCGGAGGCCGAACTGGCGGCCCGCGTGGAGGCCGAAACCAAGGTGCGCGAAGATGCCGAACGCCTGATCCAGAAGGCGGAGGAACGCCGGCGCCATCTGGAAGAACAGCTTCGTGCCAAGGAACGGGAAGTCGTCCTGGCCCGCGAAGAGAATGAGCGGATCATGCGGGAATCCGTGATTCGCCAGGGCCAGGGCCTTGCCGAGCGGAAGTCCGACGAAGAAGCGGTCCGGCGCGAAGAAGAGCGGATTGCCTTGCATAAGCAGGAAGAGGCCGCGCGCCTCCAACGCGAGGAAGCGCTCCGCAAGGCGATGGAGGAGGAGCAGGCCCTCCACGCTGCGGAGGCCGCCAAGGCTGAAGCCGAGCACGCGAGACAGGAGCAGGACCGGAAGGCGCAGGAGGAACAACAACGGCGCGCGGAAGCGGCCAAGCGCGAACCGGCGCAAAAAGCGAAGGGATCCATCCGCATATCGATTCCGCCTTCAATGCCCAAACCCGCTTCCCCCCCGCCGCCCAAGGCCGCCCCGAAACCGCCGCGGATTCCACTGCGGTCCCGCCTCGCCTTGGCGGGAACGGCCGTGCGGAAGAAATTCGCCGCCATCCCCTGGCAGGCATGGCGGACCTTGGCGGGAGTCGTGGTGCTGGCGCTGCTTTGGATCGGAATTTCCCGCGCCTGCGAAAAGCAGGGCCTCCGGTCTCCGCCGGCTGCGGCGTCCCGGCCTTTGATTGAAAATTGTCGTCCGGTTCCCGAACCCTATCTGGATTGAACGCGCAATGAACCTTCCCAATACCTTGACGGTCAGCCGGTTGTTCGCGGCGGCGGTGGTGATGCTGGCGATGGCGTTGCCCATTCCCTTTTCGTCGACGCTGGCCCTGGTGGTTTTCATCGCAGCCAGCATCACGGACTATTGGGACGGAAAGCTGGCGAGGACGCGCTATGGCGTGACGACGTTCGGCAAGCTGATGGATCCACTGGCGGACAAGGTGCTGGTTTGCGCGGCACTCGTGAGCTTCGTGGGCATCCACCTGCCCTATGAGCCGGATTATTCGTTGGTGCCGGCGTGGGTCGTGGTGGTCATCATCGCGCGCGAATTCGCCGTGACGGGCCTCCGGCTCCTGGCGGCTGCTGCGGACCAGCGGCGCATCATCAGCGCGGGCAATTGGGGAAAGCTCAAGACCGTCTGGCAGATGGTTGCGATCATCGCGACGTTCATTTTGCTGGCCGCCCGCACGGATTTCCTGCCCTATCTGGATTTGTCCGAGAAGTTCCTGCGGCAGTATGATGCCGCGTTCGTGATCACGTCGTGGATCCTGTCCACGATGGTGGTCATTGTCACGCTGGTTTCGGGATGGAAGTATTTTGCCGACCACCTCGATCTGGTGACGGCGGAAATGTAGGGGCGGGCGGACGCCCGCAACAGAGAGGAAAAGATGAAGACCCCATTGAAATGGATATCTCCCGTTTGGCTGGCTTGCGCAATCTCCGGTTTTGCCCAGGGCGGGGAGGCCCCCGTGCCGGCCGGCGAAATGCTGACCTTGGCGCAGTTGATGCACATGGGCGGATGGCTAATGTACGTGCTGGGCGCCCTGTCGGTGCTGGGCCTGGCCCTGATCATGTATTATTCGCTGGTGTTGCGGTCCCGCAGCATTGCCCCGGCGGCGCAGGCCTTGCGCCTGCGCGAGCTGCTCAAGGAGCGCCGCGGGCGCGAGGCCCGCGAGCTGTGCGCCCAGCAACCGACGGCATTGGCCGCCGTGGCTTCCGCCGGCCTGGATTTCCTGAAGGAAAATCCGGGCACGCCGCCGGGCATGCTGAAGGAGATCATGGAGAGCGAAGGCGGCCGCCAGGCGGGCCGCATGCAGAACATGATCCATTACCTGCTGGACCTGTCGGCGGTGGCGCCCATGGTGGGTCTTCTGGGCACCGTCATCGGCATGCTCAAGGCCTTCAACACCGTGGCGTTCGATCTGGCCAAGGCCCGTCCCATGGAACTGGCGGGGGGCGTGGCGCAGGCGCTCATCACCACCATTGCGGGGCTGATCGTGGCCATTCCGGCCATGATGGCCTATTCATGGTTCCGCGGCCGCGTCATCAAGCTGACCGGCCAGCTGGAGGAGGCGTCCACGGACCTGCTCGCGATTCTGGAAAACAAAGAGGGATAAATGAACTTCCAGAAGAAGAAGTTGTTTCCCGACAATCCCGGCGTTCCGCTGACGCCGATGATCGACGTCGTCTTCCTGCTGCTGTGCTTTTTCGTGACCAGCCAGATTTTCGCCCAGTGGGAGACGGAGATCGACATTGCGCTGCCGACCGCCGCCACCGGCGGCATGCCGCAGCGGTTGCCGGGCGAGGTGATCATCAATGTGCTGGCGGACGGCACGGCGGTGGTGAACGGGCAGACCATGGACAACACCCGGTTGCGCTCGATGATGGACCGGCTGGTGGAGCTGTTCCCCGGGCAGCCGGTGCTGTTGCGCGCGGACAAGGCGACCGACTACGAACATGTGGTGCGGGTGTTGGACACCTGCCGGCAGGCCGACATCTGGAATATCTCGTTCGCCACGCTGGCCCCGGGATCATGATGAAGCACGCCCTGCTCCTCCTCTGGCTGGGCTTGGCGTGCGCCGTGCCGGCCTGGGCGCTGAGCGCCGACGAGCAGATGCGCTTTGCCGACGGCATCTTCCTGCGCGGGTTCTACGAAACGGCGGTGGGGGAATATCTGGTCCTGCTGCGCGACCATCCCGACAGCGCGCATGCGCCGGCGGCGTTGTATCGCACGGGAGAATGCTATCGCCAGATGGGCAATCCGACCGGCGCCGAACGCTTCTACAAACGGGTGGGGGCTGAATTCCCGCAGAGCGGACCGGCGACGCGCGCCGAATTGCGGCGCGCGGAACTGGCCATCGCCGAAGGCCGGCACGCGGATGCCGCTGTCCTTCTGGATGGTCTGCTGAAAGG
>DMJA01000072.1 GCA_003451935.1 Verrucomicrobiota bacterium
GATCAGCTCAACGCCGGCCTGGGCCAGTTGCCCGTGGAAATCGAGGATGGCCGGCAGCGGATCGGCGCGGGCGGGATTGGCGGCGCGGGATGCTCGCGCCGCGGCCTCGCCCCAGAAGCGGCCGACGCCGACATGCCGCAGTTCCGCCGGAAGAAAAAGCCAACCATCGGCGCCCTCCACCACCGGCGCCCCGGACTGTTCCGCCGCGGCCGCCTTTTCCGCGCAGGCCGCGCGGAACGCCGCCGCGTCTCCGGCGGCCGCCGTTCCCGCGCACAACAGCATGCCCGCCGCCAGCGCCCGTCCGTTTATAATCCAATCGCGTTTCATCGTTCCTCCGCTTCTCCCCAGCAGGGTTCCTCCAGCATCAGCCGCCCGTCGTCCAGTTCGGCCCGGTTGATGGCGTCGTACCGGTCGGCGACGTCGGCCCAGGCCCGCACACGCAGCCGGACTTCCTGGCCGGCAAGCCAACGCGCCGCCGGCTCGGGGACGTTGTCGCGCAGGCTCCACGCGTAGACCAGCGCCTCGCCGCCGGAAACCGGTCCCGATTCTGTGGCGACATCCACCAGATGGACGGCGACGACATGGTCCTTGTACGGAACGCGGCCGGGCTCCGCCGCGGGCGCGATGGCCGCAACCGTTCCGGACCACCGCTCTTCCCGGCCCGGTTCCGGCACGACAAACTTCGCTGGCGGCGGCGCGCCGAGAAGCATCTCGACCGGCTTCCAATCCCCAACGGCCAATTCACGGACGGCGAACTCCCACACGACCACGCGCTTGCCGGCCAGCCGGTCGCGTCCCTTGGCCAGTTCCTGCCCAAGCATCTGCCGGGTGGCGAACGCGCCGGCATCGTTTCTGACGATCCGATCGAGCGGCCGCCGTAAGAAGAAGCTCAATTGTTCGACGAATCCCGCGGAGCTGCCCCAGCCCATGGAATCCAGCGAATAGACGTTGCAGAAGCTGTCGCCAAGGACGAGCACGTCCGCCGAGGCGTCGCTCTGCCACGGGTGTCCATCCGCGGTCTGCACTTCCCGGATCGTCGCCGTTTCGGGCGGGTATAGCTCTTGTTCCGGCGGCAGCTTGAGCATCTGCGCGACATCGCCCCGGTTCGCGACCGCCGCGGCACGCCGGACATATTCCACGGGCGGCGCTTCAGGCAGGCCGACTTCCTTCCGCAGGAATTCGGCCAGTTTTCCCGCAGCGAGATCCATGGCCTCCGGCCGCCAGTGCGTGTCCGTGGCGAGATATTGCGGCCGGCCGGACTCGCGGCGGGCGCGAGCCAGTTCCTCCGCCGCGTCGAAAACGCGTACCCCGGCCAGTCGGAGCCGGGCGACAAAATCCGCATAGGATGGATTCTGGATTGGCCCTTCAGCGCCCGAGAAAGCGCTCGAAAACTTTTCGGGATGGATCGCGGGCTTGGCCGGCGCGGGCACGACGACCAAAGCTATTCCGCGATTCGCCAATTGCCGGTGGAACTGCGCGATGGCCGCCACCGGATCGGGATGCGGCGGGGATTCCCACTCGCTGCCGACCGAGGCGCCCCGGCGGAGTTGCTTGGGGTCGAGAAATCCAGGTCCCGTCAGGTAGTCGATCTCCGGACGATAGAACAACCACCCGTCGCGGCCGGGATAGGTTTTTTCGTTTCCGGCGCCGAACCAGCGCGTCAGGACACGCTGGGCGCGCGGCAACACCGCCTTCCCGAGCCGGGAGGACTCCTCGAGTTCGTCCTCGTAGGCGTGGATCTCGCCCAACAACCCGGCGTTCAGCGCGGCCAGGCGCCGGAAGAACGTCCCAGACGTTTCCGGCCACCGTTTCGCCATCCGGACGGCACTCCTGAATATGTCGTAGCACTGCGCCCGGGCTTCGGCCCGCTCGCCCCGCCGCTGCGCCCGGATTTCCCACGCGTGCTGTCCCGCGGGCACGGCGGCAATCGTCAGGAGAAAACCGAGGGCCAGCACCCAAGCCCGGGCGCGTGTGACCTCGGTGCGCCCGATTTCGA
Organism: Verrucomicrobiota bacterium; assembly: GCA_003451935.1. Lineage (GTDB taxonomy): Bacteria > Verrucomicrobiota > Kiritimatiellia > CAIQIC01 > Lenti-01 > Lenti-01. The sequence continues at coordinate 1,997 of DMJA01000072.1, forward strand.
TCTTCGCGATATCCTCGCGGCTCGGCTGGGAATTCATTGCTCTCATCAGAATATGAAGTAGATAAAGGGGTTGTAGGCCTGCGTGGCCAGCACGATCACGGACAACCACAGGAGGGCGGCGACGACAACAACCTTCCCCCATGTGATCTTGCGCGACCAGTCCCAGGTCTGCGGCGCGGTCCAGACCACGACGGCGCAGAGCGCAAATGTCAACAGGTAGTACGGCTGGTAGATGATGCCCCGCAACAGGTCCGCGCCCTCCTGCACGGCTCCCCGCCCCAGCATGCCTTTGAGATAAGCCGCGGCGGCGGACAGATCCTTCGCCCGGAAAAAGACCCAGGCGACAACCACGATCAGGTACGTCAGCGCCATCCGGAAAGGCCGGGGCAGGAAATGGTAGACCGGCCGCTTGCCCCAGAACCGTTCGAAGGCGAGCAGGCCGCCGTGCAGAGTTCCCCAGGCGACGAAATTCCAAGCCGCACCGTGCCACAGCCCACCCAGCAACATCACGAGGAACAGGTTCGCGTAGGTTCGAGCGCCCCCTTTTTGGTTGCCCCCGAGCGGAATGTACAGGTAGTCACGCAGCCACGTAGAAAGCGACAGGTGCCAGCGCCTCCAGAACTCGGTGATCGACTGCGCATGGTACGGCGAATCGAAGTTCTTGGCGAACACGAACCCGAACATCAGCCCGAGCCCGATGGCCATGTCGGAATAGCCGCTAAAGTCGAAGTAGATCTGGAACGAGTAGGCCAGCGCGCCGAACCAGGAATCCGCCCAGCCTGCCGAACCGGCGTTGAAGACCGTGTCGGCCACCTTCCCGCAGGGATTGGCCAGCAGGACCTTCTTGGACAGCCCCAGCGCGAAGAACGCCACGCCCCGGGTGAATTTTTCAAGCGTGTGCGTCCGCTGCCGCAACTGGTCCGCGACTTCTTCAAACCGGATGATCGGCCCCGCGACCAGCTGCGGGAACATGGACACGTAGCAGGCGAAATCGGCGAAATGGCGGATCGCCCGCGCGTCGCCGCGGTAGACGTCGATGGAGTAGCTCATCGACTGGAAGGTGTAGAAGCTGATGCCCAGCGGCAGGGTGATCCGGAAAGCGAGATCGAGGCTCAGGCCCGGGAATCCCAGCCAGGCCACCAGGGCGTCGAAGTTCTCGGTCGCGAAATTGAAGTACTTGAAGAATCCCAGCAGGGCGAGGTTCTGCACGACCGAGACGGCCACCGCGGCCTTTTGTCCGCGCGTGCGCGGGCCGTTCTTCTCGAGCAGCGGAAGGGGCCGCGACCACGCCCCGCGCCGGAACTGCCCGGCCAACTGGAGGCCGCAAACATAGTCGATCAGCGTCGAATAGAACATCAGCAGGACGAAATAGGGATTGGCCCACCCGTAGAACACATAGCTGGCCAGGGTCAGGAACAGGTGTTTCCCCCGGCGGGGCATCAGGTAGTAGAGCGCCAGGACCGCCGGCAGGAAGTAGAAGATGAAAAGATGGGAACTGAATACCATCTAGGGCCTAGGTTCGTAGTAGAAGGGCAGGTCGAACTCGTCGGTCTCCATGAGCAGCCGCTCACCTTCCAGCTCCGGATGGTCGCTGAACAACTCGAGCTCCAGCGCATAGGTGCCCCCCGGCTCCTTGCCGAGGTCCAGCACCTGCCGGTCCCGGATCGCCCAGTGCGCCACCAGGATCTTGGGGGCATCGCATTCGCCGGAGTGCACCTGTACCACTTCATAGACATAGGTTACCAGCGCCTGGGTGTAGGGCGAAATCGAGACCACCGACGGAGTCGGAGTCGCCGCCACCAGCCGGCCTTCCAGCCGGACCCGCACCGGAACCGCCTTTGCCGCCGGCGCGCTTTCGGTCTTCGGCGCAGGGTCTTCGCGCGGGACCAAGGCGACTTCCGCGGTCTCTCCGCCCTCGATCCACACATCTGGGAAGAAATCGGCCCGCTGGTTGTCCGTCAGCCGGAACCATTCCTCCACGCGCGTGAAATCCGGACTGAACCGGCCCAGGTAGACTTCCACCGCGGGCCCGCCGAAGTAAATCAGGTTCTTTCTAATATCACCGGTCTTGTAGGGCCCCGTTATCGCCAAGAAACGGGCATGGTTGCTCCAGCGGGGATGATAGACCTCGTAGCCGTCAATGCCCGGCGCGTGATTGATGTTCACCGTCCAGGATCGACCGTCGGGAGCGTGCAAATGCAAGTTGCGGTGCGGGCCGTCGAAAATCCACGAGAGATAGCTGTTGTCCGGCGCGAGCGATGTCCAGCATCCCCGGCCCAGCACGCTCACTTCGCCGTCCGGTACCCGCGCGAATCCAGCCCGCGGATGCGGAAACTGCCCGCTGGCCCGCGTGCCGTCGGCCGAGAGCTGCACGTTGTCCCAGGTGATGTCCGCCCGGTTTAGGACCATCTCGGACACCGCCGGGTTGTCGAGCTGGAAGCGCGTCAACGGGCCGCTCTGGAACTCCTTGATTTCTTTTTCCATGCGATAGACCCACTCGATGCCCGTGGCCGGATCCCGCCACACATCCACCGCAATGCCATTCGTCAGCGACCGCCAGCCGCTGCCATTCCAATCAACCACGTTGATCATCTGCTGCGGCAGATGGTTGTAGATGATCCGGTCGCCCTTGGGGGTGATCATCGGGCGGTGATAATTGGAAAAGGTGTCTAGGATGACCTGGGCACCCCGGCCGTCCTCGCTGTCGTAGCCCCACAACTGAAGCTCCCGGCCACGGCCGAAGACGTCATCGCCGGCTTCCCCGGCCTGCTGGCACCAGACCACGCGCGTGCGCGCCCCGGTGAACTGCCGGACCCGGGCATGGGTCCCGGCCTCCGCCTCGACCGTCATTGCCCGCGCCTCGCGCCCACCGCAACCCATCCAGAGCATACCGGACAAAACAAGCAACGACAGCGGCGCCAAGAGAAAACAACTTCGGCTTTTCTTTCGAAATATCATGTGGCAAATGCGCGCAGAATATAACATCGCTCGCGTCGGCCGCAAGCGCTCTCATGCCGGGGGCCAACCGCAAATCTCCTTTACATTCAACCAGCCATGAAGAATATGGAATTCATGAGTGAAAGAAAACGGTCGGGCTGGATTCGGTGGCTAAAATGGTCAGCCATCGTCCTTGCCGCGGTGGCTGTTTCGGAAATCGTAGCAGGCCGGACCCTGAAACAGACCGAAAACTGGGATCGGTCGCTCCTCGATCGGCAGGACGTGATGTACTGGATCGACGCGGGCCGTCTTCATCTGGCAACCAACGGAGTTGAAAACGTCCTGCGGGTCGCGATCATCGGAGATTCCATTTCCAGGGGCACTAAAGTCTTTTTTTACGATGCGTTCGGGCCGAGGTTGGAACGACTGCTGAACTTGAATCCCGGCCCGCCCCCGGCCATGGTGGAAGTTCACGCGATGGCCGGGGCGACAACCGCCCTGTCACATCAGTTGTTCGAGGCGGCGCTAAAGGAAAATCCCGACCTTGTGCTATTGATGGTTTCGCTGAACGATGTGGAGGATCGGCGGAACAAGAATGACTTGGCGCAATGGCAGAAGAAAATCGAGCCGGCTGCGCCTCCGGCCTGGTTGAACCGCGCACTCGGGTGGTCCCGAACTTATGCCTGGGCGATGAAGGCCTATCGCGCATCGGCGGAGCGGAAAAATATTGTTGAGTATTTTCATCACCTCTTCGATCCCGCCAGCAGTCATTGGCGGCGTTTCACAGCGGCGATTGGCAAGTACCGGGACACCTGCGAACAGCGGGGGATTGCCATGGCGGTCGTGATCCTTCCCCCGATGGACCGACTCGTAAATTACCCGTTCGCGTTTGCCCACCGGCAGTTGCGGATTTTCTTCCAGGAGGCGCGAGTGCCGTACCTGGATCTTCTGGCTGATTTCAAAACCCGGGCTCCGGAACGAATGATGGTGGTGCCCGGCAAAGACGGGCACCTTTCCGAAATCGCGCACCGGATCGTGGCAGACAGTATTTTTCAATTTCTGATCGGCGCCGGTTTTGTATCCGATGCGTATGTGCCCGCACACATGCCCGTGTCTCGCACGGATTTCATCCGGCGTTGCCAAAGTCGTTCGTCTGAATCAACGGCTCCGATTGCCTTGAAAGCGCACCCCGCCGTTCCGCCGGATAAAGCCGCCTCTGTTTCGCTCCGCACGAAACTGACGGCAAGGGTGGATACCCCGGCTCCCGAATCGATCCGGCCCTATACAAGCGCTTTGGTCGTTTATGTCTATGAAATTGAGCAGGACGAGGCGGGGCCTCCTCCGGCGGAGAATCGCATCGCGGTGGCGCATTGGGGCATCCGCGACGGGAACACGGTCGAGGTCGGCCGCACCATTGGCGAAAGCTACACCATGGCCCTAGAACACTTCAAAGACCACCCGGAACTCGAGGGCGAATATCAGGTCATCGAAGACTCCGCCCTCAACCTGCCGCTATACTACGAATCCCAGGAGTAGCTGTTCCGTGCATTTTTCCGATCAGCCGATGAAGGAAACAAGATGAATCTCAATCGCTTTGCATGCCTTGCGCTCGGCGGAGCATGCGTTCTGGCCCGGGCCTCCGCAGGCGGCATGGCCGGGCTAGGGCCCGAGGACTTTTCTTTCGACCTCCGCGCGGCGCGCAACATGGTCGCCGATTCGCCATACGCCCCGGACAGCGCTGGCGAGCGCCTCGCCTTTGAAACGAACGCCACGAATTGCATCCTCACCGTCCGCTACGCCAGACGGAACGGCATGCCCGATCACAAATATGTCCTCGATGCTGGGGAATGGCGCGTGGATGGACGGCTCGAGATGGAATTTTCCCGGCCCGCACGGGAGGACGGAGAGCGGACGGTGGCCCTTTCCCTCGACGGCCCGCAGCGGATGCGCAGGCACGAGATCCTCCTGCCCCTCGCGGACCAGGCGGAATTTCTGAAGCTCGCCGCCGACGCCGGCTCCACCGCATGCCGCGCATGCCCGCCGGCGCCACGAACCCTCGTCGCCTATGGGGATTCGATCACCCAGGGATTCTTTGCCACGCGGCCGTCGTGCGCCTATCCGGCCCGGCTGGCGCAGGCCACCGGCTGGAACGTCCTCAACCTGGGATTCTGCGGCCGGAAAACGACGCCCCGGGATGCGCTCGCCATCGCCGCGCTAAAACCGGACGGGATCATCGTCATGATGGGCGTGAACGACGCGATTTTCGGTACGGATCCAGATACCTTCTGTAGCCGGTATTTGGCTTTTCTGGTCGCCATTGCGCGCAACTGCCCCGGCACTCCTGTTTGGGTGGTCACGCCCACCTCGGCGACCGGGCGAAAGTACAAGACCGGGAACCTGGAGGAGTACCGGAATGCGATTCGGGACTCGGTGGCGAAACTGGGGCCGCCCTTCCATCTGCTAGAAGGGCCGGATCTCCTGCCCGCGCGTTCGGAACTGTTCGCCGACGGCCTGCATCCCAACGACCCCGGATTCGAAGTTCTCGCTCGCGCCCTGGAAGCCGCGCTGCGGAACGAGCCGGCATTTCGGCCTTAGGCGGGGGCGGCCGGGCCGTCCGGCTGTTACCCCCCCCCACGGCCTCGCGCCGTAGGTGAATCAGGCCATCCGCCGCCTTGGCTTCAATCGATTTCCGGCGGCTTCCCCCAATGAACGGACTGCCATTCGTGTCCTTCGCGATTATCCGGTCCCGTTTTCAGCCGCGTGCTGGCGGCTGACCTTTAGCCGTGGCCGCAACCATCCGGTCCGTTCGCATGGCCTCCGCAGGTGGCCGTGTCCGCCAGCTCCCGCAGCTTGCCCGCCTTGAACTGCTGAACGGCCTCGGTTGCCGTCCCGGGTAGAGCCAAGTAGCCCCCGCACACCCATCTGGCGCAGTCCGGCCAGCGCCACGGGCTTCTGCCCGCCCACCAT
>DMJA01000264.1 GCA_003451935.1 Verrucomicrobiota bacterium
CCCCCGCCACATGGATGTGCCCGCCCATGGAACGGGTCACGATTCCGAATCCAACGGGTTACCCTGCGGCCAAATGAACACGCGGGCCGAGAGGCCGCCGCCTTCCTCCACCTGCAGGTGCGCGCCGCGCACCGTGCCCTTCAGATGCCCGCCGGGGCGGATCGACACCAGCCCCGCCGCCTCCACGTCCGCCTCCAGCGCGCCCAGCAGCTCCAGATGGTTCACCTGCAGCTTGTACTTGAAGCGCATCTCCTTGCCCGCCGCGATGCGCAGGTTGCGCATCGCCAGCTGCCGCGGATCCGGCTCCGCCGCCCCGCCGATCTCCAGCCATTGCGTGCATTCGATGGACGAATGCTCGTCCATGCCGCCTTCGAGGATCACGTTGCCGGCCCAGATGCGCACGTTCTCCAGCCGCCCAGCTGGCCGGACGATGACGCTGCCGCCCGTCTTGATCTCCTCGGACCACGGGCGGTCGATCACGTAGTCGCCCATGTCGATCTTCTCGCGGCACTTCGCGCAGTAGATGGTCTTGGTCGTGCCCGACAACTTGAACTCGTAGCCGCATTTGAAGCAGCGGATCGTCCGCTTCGTCGGCTCGGTCGTCTTGACGATGTGCGGACTATCCTTCGGCATGGCGGCCGGCGGTGGATGCGACGACAGATCCGCCGGATGCAGGTGCACGCCCGGCGGCGGAAGCACCCCGTCCTGCTTCGCTTTTGCAAGCGAACGCACGACGGAATACCCGTCCATCATCTTGGTTCTTTTTTCCACCACGCCCGGATCCTTCCGCCCATCGCGCGCCGGGCCACCCTGCATTCGCAGGACCCCCCGGCACTTCAGAGGGGAAAGAAAGACTTACCGCTGCTGCGGAGCGCCCGTCGGCGGAATCGGCGCCGGCGCCGCGTTCGGATTGACTTCCGAGCGGCCCACGAACGTCACGCCGTCCTCGACCGACAGGCGGCGGGCCTTGATGTCGCCGTTGACCGTGGCCGTGGCCTTCATCTCGATCTTGTCCTTCGCGAGGATGTTGCCGTTGAGCTTGCCTTCGATGGTCACGGACGTCGCCGTCACGTTGCCCTTGACCTGCGCGCTCTTGCCGAGGATGGCGTTCCCGCCGCATTGCAGTTCGCCTTCCAGTTTGCCGTCCAGCCGGACGCTCCCGTTGCTCTTGATCGTGCCGATGATTTCGACATCCGATCCGATGACTGATTCATGAGTTTCGTTGGCCATGGTGTTTTCTCCTGGGTTGAACCATTTTTTCTTTGGGCGGAGTATGCCTTTTCCCCCTCCACCGGACAAGCGCCACGTGTCCCGCCCCTGGAAATTCCCATGCCCCGCCCCAAACCCACAAAAAAGGGCGCCCCCACCCCGCAGGGAGGAGGCGCCATCCTTTCGGCCCGGCGCCTACAGCGTGTAGACCGTTTCCGCCGGCAGGATCGAGATGCCGGCCTTTTTCAGCGCGGCGAGGGCGGCGTTCGAATCCTCGAAGCGGAAGACGACCACGGCCTTCTCCGTGGCGCGGCACACGAACGCGTACATGTATTCCACGTTGAGGCCCGCCCCCGACAGCACGTCGAGAATGCCCGCCAGGCCGCCGGGATGGTCCGGCACCTCGACCGCCAGCACCTCGGTCAGCGACACCGTGTGGCCGTTGTCCTTCAGCGCCTTCACGCACTTGTCCACGTCGTCCACGATGAGCCGCAGGATGCCGAAGTCGCTGGTGTCCGCCAGCGACAGCGCGCGGATGTTGACGCCGGCGCGGCCGACCTCCTTGAGCACGCTCGCGAGGCGGCCCGACCGGTTTTCCAGGAAGATCGAGATTTGACGCACTTTCATGGTTCGCTCCTTTTTTCAGGTCAGTTTCCGCAGGTCCTGCACGCGCTTGGCCTTGCCCAGGGTGCGCTCGATGGTCTTCGGCTCCACCAGCGTGATCTTCGCGCTGACGTTCAGCATGGCCTTGATCTGGTGGTGGATCTTGTCGCGCAGCGCCTCCAGCTTGCGCACCTCGTCGCTGAAGAGGCTCTCGGTGACCTCGACCTTGATTTCCATGGTGTCGAGGTTGCCCTGGCGGTCCACGATGATCAGATATTGCGGGTGCACGCCCTCGATCCGCACCAGCACGTCCTCCACCTGCGACGGGAACACGTTGATGCCGCGGATGATCAGCATGTCGTCCGTGCGGCCCATCAGGCGCTTGATGCGCCGCCCGGTGCGGCCGCAGGGGCACGGCCCGTCGGCCATCAGCATCGTGATGTCGCGCGTGCGGTAGCGGATGAGCGGCACGCCTTCTTTCGTGAGGCACGTGAACACCAGCTCGCCCTTCTGCCCATCCGGCAGCGGGTCCCCCGTCGCCGGGTCGATGATCTCCGGATAGAAATGGTCCTCGAACACGTGCAGGCCGTTCTGCTCGAGGCACTCGTTCGCCACGCCCGGCCCGGCCACCTCGGAGAGGCCGTAGATGTCCAGCGCCTTCAGCGGCAGCAGCTCCTCGATGTGCTTGCGCATCGCCTCGGTCCACGGCTCGGCGCCGAAGTTGCCGGACTTGAGCGGCAGCTTCATGAGATCGACGCCCATCTGCGCGGCCACCTCGGCGACCTGCAGCGCGTAGCTCGGCGTGCAGCACAGGACCGTCACGCCGAAATCCTTCATCAGCATGATCTGCTTTTCGGTGTTGCCGGCCGACATCGGCAGGGCCGCGGCGCCGAGCTTTTCGGCCCCGTAGTGCATGCCCAGGCCGCCCGTGAACAGCCCGTAGCCGTAGGCCACCTGGACGGTATCGTCCGCCGTCGCCCCGCCGCAGGCCAGGGAGCGCGCGGCGCACTCCGCCCAGTTTTCGATGTCGTTGCGCGTGTAGCCCACCACCGTCGGCTTGCCGGTCGTCCCCGAGCTCGCGTGGATGCGCACGATCTCGCGGTGCGGCACCGCGAACATCCCGAAGGGGTACTGGTCGCGGAAATCGGCCTTGGTGATGAACGGCAGCCTGGCGAGGTCGTCGATGCTCCGGATGTCCTCGGGCTTGACGCCCTTCTCCTGCATCCGCGCGCGGTAGAACGGCACGTGGCCATAGGCGCGCTCCACCAAATCGCGCAACCGCTGGCCCTGCAGCTTCCGCAGTTCCGCCACGGGCATCGCCTCTGCTTGGGGATTGAACATCTTCGGCTCCTTCTTTTACGCCCCGAAATGCTGGACTTCGCGCCCGCCGCCTGTCGAGGAAAAATCCGCGGCCCGGCTCATTTTTCCGCCGTCGCAATTCGCCGCGCGATTCCGTCCGCCATCCGCGCCGCGACGCGGCCGACGAGTTCCAGGCTTTCGGCCGACACCTTGTCTATCGAATCCGCCGGCGTGTGCCAATAGTCGTTCTGGCCCGGTGCGCTTCCATAATAGAAGTCGATCAGGTCGATGGCCGGCACCCCGCGCGCGTAGAACGCGTCGTGGTCGTCGCCGATGCTGCCGGGATAGAGCTGGAAGCGGCCGCGCATCCCCTCCGCCCGCGCGGCATCGAACGCCAGCGCCGCCAGCCACGGCGTGGAGTTGCGCGGAATCGTGATCGTGAGATCCCTGTCCCCCACCATATCCAGCAGGATCACCGCCGCGAGGTTCGACAGGCTGCCGTCCGCCGCCATCTTCTTGGCGAGATGCCGACTGCCGTGAAACCCGTCGATCGGCGAATAATTCTCGCGGCACTCCTCGCCGTCGAAGAAGGCGAACCGGATTTCCGTTTCAGGAGGGGAAGCCGCCGCAAAGGCCCGCGCCAACTCCAGCAGCAGGCCCGTGCTCGATCCCGAATCGTTCGCCCCTTCGAAGCCCTCGATGCCGGTTTTGGTGTCATAGTGCGATCCGAACAGCACGATCTTGCCACCCTTGCCCGGAATCCGCCCCAGCACGTTTCGAAAAACCAGCTCGCCATTGGGGGTCTGGTCTTTGAACTCCTGGATCTCCGCCTCCACGCCGGCAGCTTCCAACCTCTCCTTAAGATAACGCGCCGCCTTCTCCGCCCCCGGCGTGCCGGGTTCCTTTGGCCCCAGCTCCACGAATTTCCGCACCTCTTCCAGCGCCGCCACGCCGGAAACCGCCACGGGCGCCTTCGCTTCCGGCGGCGGCGCAGGCGCAGGCGGCGGCTTGCCTCCGCATCCCGCCGCGCACAGCAAGCCCGCCAGCACCCCAATCGCGCCTTTGTATTTCATGGTTTTTATCTTACGCCCCTTCCCCCCCGGAAGAAAACCCCGATCCACTTATTAGCTTATGCGCATATGCGCATAAGTTCATAAATGCATAAGTGAATATTTGTGCAACCCAGATGGCGCCGGCGAACAAAACAGGAGCCGCACTTGTTTCACCCTCCGCATCGCGCCTTCTTCCGGTCAAGCGTTTCGACCCGCCGGGAGGCACTTTTCACTTCCCCGGTACGCGCTCCCTCCCCTATACTCCCCCCCGAACTTTCAGCCCCCATTCCAAGGAGCCCCTATGAAATTGTGTGAATTCCTCCGTCCGGCCAGCCTGCCTGCCGCGCGCGACAACCTGCGCGAGCTCGGCGCCAAGGGCATGGCCCTCGCCGGCGGCACCGCCCTCCATTTCATGCAGGACCACACGCCCGTCACCGCCGTGGACATCACGCACCTGGGCCTCTCCTACATCCGGCCCGAAGGCGACTTCTACCGCATCGGCGCGACCACCCCCCTCGCGGACATCCAGCGCTATCGCGCCCCGCGCTGGGCCATGCACGAGATCTGCCGGCGCATCTCCACCCACCAGATCCGCAACGTTTCCACCATCGGCGGCAACATCTGCCGCGTCTTTCCCTGGGCCGACCTCCCCGTCGTCCTGCTCGCGATGAACGCCCGCATGGTTGTCTTCTCCGGCAAGGAGCACGAATACGCCGCCGACGATTATTTCAAGACCCAGCCCGCCAAGCGGTTCCTCCATGGCGACCTCCTTTCCGAAGTCAAGGTGCCCGCCCTGCAGGCGCACCACGGCTTCGGCTCCGTCAAGGTCGTGCGCACCGCGGCCGCCTTCGCCATGGTCACCATCGCCTGCGTCCTCGAGCTCGACGGCGCGAACATCAAGTCCGCGCGCGTGGCCGCCGGCAGCGCGATCCCCTTCCCCCGCCGCCTCCCCTCCGTCGAGGCCGCCCTGAAGGGCAAAGAAGCCAAGACCGAAGTCTTCCAGGAAGCCGCCCGCAAGGCGGGGGCGGACGCCCCCTGGCGCGGGCGCGAGGGCATGAGCCCCGACTATTCCCGGCATCTCGCCGAAGTTTCCATTCTCGACGCATTGGAGCGGGCCGCCACCTTCGCCCGCGGGAGGGCCGAATAATGAAGCAGAATCCCCAGACCGTTTCCTTCACCATCAACGGCGAGCTCAAGACCTTCGCCACCGAGCCCGACGAGAAGCTGCTCGCGCTCCTGCGCCGCGAGGGCTACAAGGGCGCCAAGTACGGCTGCGGGCAGGGCACCTGCGGCGCGTGCACCGTCCTGATGGACGGCCGGGCCGTCTACTCCTGCCTGCTCTACGCCATGCAGGCCGAGGGCCGCGAAGTCCGCACCATCGAAAGCATCGGCACCCACGAGAAGCCCAGCGAATTCCAGCAGGAGCTCATCGACGGCGGCGCCGTCCAGTGCGGCTACTGCATCCCCGGCATGATCATGAGCGCCACCGCCCTCATGGAGACCGAAACGACCTTCGACGACGAGATCGTCCGCGAATACATGGACGGCAACCTCTGCCGCTGCACCGGCTAC
>DMJA01000068.1 GCA_003451935.1 Verrucomicrobiota bacterium
GCGCGGCGGAAGGCGTCGAGGAACACCGCCAGCGAAAGCCAGATCAGCGCGCCGTTGCGCAGCAGGTTCCAGCCGTCGGACACCGCCGCGTCGGCGCGCGTGGAGAAGCAGCCGCACGAGGCCTCGATGCCGCGCAGCAGGTTGAGGGCGATGGCGATCGTGAACACGGCCAGCATGCCCGTGATGAGGAAGGCGCCCGCCGCCCGCAACCGCGCCGGCGCGGCCAGCACGGCCAGCCCCGCCAGCAGCTCGATCCACGGGAGGACGATGGCGACCAGGTTCACGAACTCCCCGGGCAGGATCCGGTAGCGGTTCACCGCCAGCGCGAAGGCCTCGGGATCCCGGATCTTGGCGATGCAGGCGCCCAGGAAGATGGCCGCCACCGCCAGCCGCGCCAGCCAGATGAAGATCGTGCGGACGCGGCTCATGGCTGGGCCCCCGTGCGGATGGCCCCGCCGTATTGCTTCCACTCCGCAAAGCCGCCGGGATACAGCGTCAGGTCTTCGAATCCATATCCCCGCAGCTTGATCGCCAGGTCGAACCCGTCGGTGCAATCGGCTCCACCGCAATAGACCAGGACGGGCGTCCGGGGCGTCAGCAAATGGGCGTATTCGCCGATGCGCCGGTCCGCGTCGGCCACGGGCAGGTTCAACGCGCGCGGCAGATGGCCCGCCCCGTATTGCTCGGGAATCCGCGCATCGAAAACCACGGTGGCCGGATCATGGGCCCGCGCCCGCGCACCCGCCAGGAACACGACCGGAATCCCGGCGCGGAAGGCTTTTGTCTCGACGTGGTGGGCCCAGTCGCCCGCCCAAGGCAGGCGCGTGGCCTTCGGACGCAGGAGGTTGGTGGAAATACCCAGCGCGGCCGCCAGCGCCAGCAGGCCGGCGCAAGCACCGGCCAAGCGGAGTGTCTCGCCACGCCAGGTGACCGCCCCTGCCGGCATCAGGGGCCCGGAGTTGTTTCAACCGCAGGGGCCGGTTCCGCGGCGTTGACGATATAGGCCGCAACGGGGATGGCCAGCTCGGGCAGGTCGGCCCGGTCGGTCTTCACGAAGATGGATCCGTTGATATTGCCTTCGGGCAGCGCGGCGTCGAGCGTCAACTCGAAGCGGTGCGACGATCCGTCCGCCCCGGCTTCCGGCGCGACCGGCGCCACCACCAGCCCGGGGTTGTCGGTGCGCACGCCGGTGATCTGGATGGGGCCTTGCGCGGCGATGATGTCGAAGGTGCGGTTGCGCACCGCGTTGGGCTCCACCCGCCCGAAAAACAGGCTGGGCGGCTGGGCGCGCAGGGCCTGCACCGCCGTGCCCTTCAGTTGCAGGGACAGCGTGGGCGTCTGGGGATCGTTGCTTTGGACGGTGATGGTCTTGATTTGCACCCCGTTGCGCCCGCGCAGGTCGAGCCGGGCGCGGATGGACGCCTCGCCGCCGGGCGGGATCACATCCTGCGAGGGCTTCACCGCCGTACAGCCGCACGTGGCGCTCACGCCGCGGATTTCCAGCGACAGCGTGCCCTCGTTGCGGATCGGGAAATCGTGCTCGATGAACCCCGTGTTGTTTGTCTCGCCGAAATCATAGACGGGCGCTGCGCAGACGATCTTCGGCGACAGGGCGGCGGGGGCGGCCGGTTCCTGGGCCTGGATGGAGAGGACCCCGGCGGTGGCCAGGAGCAGGGCGGGGAGCAGATTCGTTTTCATAGGCTGGGACCCTATCGCAAGTGGCAGGGACTTTCAAGCCCGGGCCGGACGCCTCAAAGCTCGATCTGCAGCCCGTCGTAGGCGGGGGCCATGCCCTCGGGCAGGAGTTGTTCGGCCTGCGCGTGCGACACTTCGTGGCACAGGTGGATCACCAGCGAACGCTTCGCGCCGATTTCCCGGAGCGCGAGGATGGCCTCGTCGAAGTTCATATGCGTGGGATGCGGCCGGATGCGCAGGGCGTCGATCGCCACCAAATCCACTCCGCGGCAGAGGGCGATGGTGTCCGGCGGCAGGTGCTTGCAGTCGGGGATCGCGGCGAAGGATCGGCCCTCGTGCTCGATCTTCCAGCCGACCATGTCGGCCCGCCCATGCTCGGCCGGGAGGGGGGTGAGCCGGATGCCGCTGAATTCGAAGGGGCCGTCGACCGTGCGCAGGTCGATCCGTGCCAGCGAAGTGCCCGGGATCGGCGGCTTGTCGAGGTAGTCGAAGATCGTCCGCAGGGTCTGCGCGGTGCCCGCCGACGCCCATACCGGCATCGGCCCCGGCATGCGGTTGGTGTAGGCCCGCAGATCGTCGAACCCGAACACGTGGTCCGCGTGCGCATGCGTCATCAGCACCGCATCGATCTTCCGGATGCCGTGCGCAAGTCATTGCGTGCGCAGGTCCGGCGGCGTGTCGATCAACAGGGTTTTCCCGGCGGCCTCCACGAGGATGGCCGTGCGGTAGCGCTTGTCCCGCGGATCGGTCGAACGGCACACCGCGCAGTCGCAGCCCGGCATCGGGACGCCATACGAAGTTCCGGTTCCCAGAAAAGTCACTCGCATGCTTCGCACTCTAGGGATTTTCCACACTGTGGAAAACTATTTTCCACGCCGTGGAAAAGTCCGGCGAATTCAAGCCGCCTGGCGCCGGCGGAGGGCCAGAAGGAGAGGGGCGCCGATGAACAGGAGGAGGAGGGTGCCGGGCTCGGGGACGATGCCGGGGGTGGTGGCGGGATCGGCGGGGGTCAGGTCGTGGGCCTTGTATTGCGCGGCGGTTTCCAGCACGACGGCGCCGGAGATCGGGGTGACGAGCTGGAAGTCGCGGGCCAATTGGAGGGCTTCGTCATGGCCCGTTTTGCGATGGGGAGCGGTCAGGCGGGCGATCTCGTCCGCGGCCCAGAGCCGCGCGATGTGCGTGGAGCCTTCGCGGAACTCCCCCGACATCGGAAAAGCTTTTGAAATCATCTCCCGCTTCCATCGGCCCGCCTTGTTTTGCAGGAAATCGACGATTTCGGAGGAATCGTCGCGCAGGACGGGGAGGGGATGGACGAGGCGGAGGTCGGCCAGCTTCTCGCTGACGAGATCCATGCCGGGGCCGTATTGGTGGCTGAGGATGGAGAGTTTGCCTCGCGAGAAATCCGCGATCTGGCGCAGGGCTTCCAGATCGGTGGATTCGAGCGGTTGCGCGGCATGAAGCCAGAGGATGGGGGCGTAGCCGTTGGTGGCAGACCATTCGGCGGCTTCAACCATGGCGGCGCCGTTGTCGCACCCGCCGGCGAAACGGAGGAGATATGGCGGCGGGCCGTCCAAGGCTTCCGGCACGTCGCGGGCCAAGATGGTGCGGACCTGGGTGCCGGGCGGGATGAGATCGAAAACATATTTGGCCATGAGGTCTTGGTAGGCCTTCATGCGCGCGGAGCCGTCGATGACGATGGCCAGCGCAGGAGGAAATTCCAGCTTGTCGTCGGAGGCTTCAAGCGTTTGGAGAATGGCCGAGTCTTCGGGAAGGCGGGCGTCGCGCGACAGGACGGGGGAATAGGGAATGGCCAGAGGGATGCGCAGGAAGGCCGCGGACGAGGAATCGTCGGCCGGAATTTCTCCGCGGATGGCAGACGGGTTTTCGCCGTGGATGGCTTTCAGTCCCTCGCTTGCGGTAAGGGAGGGCTGGTCGCTTTCGATCCAAACGGTCGTTTGCAGGTTGGGCGCGGCGCTGAAGTTTTGCTCGACCAACGCCGGCAGGCGCAGGGCGGCTTCGGGCTTTTCGGCGTCGGGAACGAGCAGCGGGGCGGTGATGCCGATGCGGGTTTTCATCGAGCCGTCCACGGGCACGGGGAAGCACTGCAGCAGGACGCGGTCGGGACCGGCGGTGGTGACCAACACGGGGTCGCGCCGCTGGCGCAC
>DMJA01000270.1 GCA_003451935.1 Verrucomicrobiota bacterium
GCGTCGCCCGAGGAGGCGATTGCGCGCGACGAAATCCTGTCCGGCAATGCCGGGGTGGTGATCCAGGTGCTGGACGCGACGAACCTCGAGCGGAATCTGCACCTGACGGCGCAACTCTCGGAAATGGGCGTGCCGACGGCCTATGCGCTGAACATGAGCGATGAAGCAGCCGCGAGCGGATTGAAGTTCGATCTGGAGCTGATGTCGGGGCTGCTGGGTGGGCCCGTGGTTCCGACGAACGGCAGCACCGGCGCGGGAACCGATGCGCTGCTGGATGCCGCGTTGCGGACGGCGGCGGGCGGCCAGCCCTGCACAAGCCGGGTCTATTACGGCGCCGACCTGGAAGGCGCGGTCGCCGCAGTGGCGGAAAAATTCGAAGGCGACGATGCGGTTTCGGCGCGGCGACGGGCCATTGCGCTCCTGGACGGGATTCCGGATCCGCACGCGCCCGCCGAGGCGCGGACGGTCGCCGCGAGCGAGTCGGCGCGGCTGGAGAAGCGCGGCGGCCGGCCGCTGGATGTGCAGATTGCGGAGGCGCGCTTCGGCTTTGCACTGGGCGTGACGACGGAAGCAACGCAGGAATCGTCGCCCCATGTGCGGCGCAACCCAACCATGCGCCTCGACAACCTGCTGCTGCATCGCGCGTGGGGGCTGCCGATCTTCATCTTCCTGATGTGGGGAGTGTTCAACCTCGTCTTTGCGCTCGGGGAGCCGCCGATGCGCTGGATCGAAAGCGGACTGGGCGCGTTGTCGGAGTGGATCGGCTCCATCTGGCCCGCTGGCGCGGCGCCGCTGTTGCAATCGCTGGTCGTGGACGGCGTGATCGGCGGCGTGGGCGGGGTGATCTCGTTCCTGCCGAACATCCTGCTGCTGTTCCTGGCCATCGCGTTCCTGGAGGACACCGGCTACATGGCGCGGGTGGCGTTTCTGATGGACCGCGTGATGCACAAGATGGGACTGCACGGGAAGAGCTTCATTCCGATGCTGATCGGGCTGGGCTGCACCGTGCCGGCGATCCTCGCCACGCGGATGCTGGAGAGCAAGCGCGACCGGTTCACGACGATCCTGGTGACGCCGTTTGTGAGTTGCGGGGCGCGGATGACGATCTACGCGCTGCTGATTCCGGCGTTCTTCGCGTCGCAGTGGCGCGGCTGGGTGCTGTGGGGCCTCTACATGGCCGGCATTCTCGCGGCGGTCCTCGTGGCGCGGGTGTTGCGCGGGACGCTGTTCCGGGGCGAGAGCGCGCCCTTCGTGATGGAGCTGCCGCCGTACCGCCTGCCGACGTGGCGTTCCGTGGGCATCCACATGTGGGACCGCGCGTGGATGTATCTGCAGAAGGCGGGGACGGTGATTTTGGCGATTTCCATTCTCCTGTGGGCGCTGGGGACGTTCCCGCGGCGGACGGAATTCACCAGTGAAACCGCGCGGCCGGCGGAAGCGTTGGAATACTCGGCCATCGGGCGGATCGGCAAATGGATGGAGCCGGCGATCCGTCCGCTGGGCTTTGATTGGCGCGTGGGGACGGCGCTGGTCGGCGCGTTCGCGGCGAAAGAGGTCTTCGTGGCGCAGATGGGCATCGTGTTCTCGCTCGGGAGCGTGGACGAAGAAGCGGAGAGCCTGCGGACCACGCTGCGGGCGAACTACACGCCGTTGCAGGGGCTGGCGATGATGCTGTTCTGCCTGCTGAGCGCGCCGTGCGTCGCGACCATCGCCGCGACGAAGCGCGAGACCGAATCGTGGGGCTGGGCGCTGGGGATGCTGCTGGGCATGACGGCGGTGGCGTGGATCGTGACGTTCGTGGTCTATCGGCTGGGGTTGTGGCTGGGGTGGGGAGTGGTGTGAGATGAATGCGCAGATTTGGGATTGGATTGGGGTGGGGCTGGCCGTGGCGGGCGCGGCCCTTTGGCTGGCCTTGCGCCTCCGGCGCAACTGGAAGGCGCAGAAGGAAGCCAAGGAAAAGGGTGACGCGTGCGGGTCGAGATGCGAGGGCTGCCCCTTCGCAAAAGGATGCGACGGCAAGAGCCATCCATCAAATCATTTTGGGGCGTCCGGGGCGGGGTAGATGTCCGGAAGGGCGTGGTGGAGCCGGTGGGCCAGTTCCCGCCGGAAGGCGTCGGCGGTCTTTTGGCCTTCGTATTGGCTCCGGGTCTTGTCGTTGAGATGGCGCGGGCCTTGGATGTCGGTGTTCTGCAGGTGGTCCGCCCAGGCGCGGATTTGGCGCGAGCAGCTTTCCGCGAGAGATTGGAGATCTGAAATTTGAGATTTGAGATGGGAAGCCTCCGGGCACCCGTCGGCGAAATGGAGCATGGAGCGGACTTCGCCGGCGGAGCCGCGCGCGATGTAGAGGAACGCGATCAGTTCCGCGGTCGAGCCGCGCTCGAAGCCTTCGGCGATGTTGTTGGAGACGGAGAGCGCGGCGCGGCGGATCTGGTCGCGCAGGTCGCCGGGCTGGGCATAAAAGCGGTCGCGCGTGTGGGCGTAGATTTTTTGCGCGAGATCGAGCGCGGCCTTCCAGACGGGTAGATCTTCGAAACGCTCGTATTTCATGGATCAGCCTTTGGCTGAATTGGAGATTTGAAACGGCATGGAGGGGAGAGTAGCAGAGGGGTGCGGATTTGGCTAGGCAGGAGGCAAGATGCAACATGGCGATCCATTCAGATGCCAAAAAAGCGGACCGGCCGTTGGGGGCCGGTCCGCGCGGGGTGCCGGGCTGTTGATTGTAGGCCCGGTCCCCCGACCGGGCGGGGTTTCGCCGGGTGAGGTCACCCGGCCTACATCGGGACTCTACAGGTGGAAGCCTTCGCCGAAGCCGTAGTGTTCGATGACGTAGTCCATGTCCTTGTCGCCGCGGCC
>DMJA01000165.1 GCA_003451935.1 Verrucomicrobiota bacterium
GACATCGCCCCCGTCGCGGAACAGGCTGGCCCGCCGGAATGGAAAGGTCGCAGCCAATTGCCAGGTCGCGCCGCCATCGGCCGAGGACATCACCCGCCCCTGCATCCACCGGTTGCGCTTGGCATCGTGCCCCTTCTTGCCGGTCAACCCCTTCACATCGGGCCCCGTCTGGTCGAACGCCACCAGCAGTTTTCCGTTGGCCAGCGCAATCAGGCTCGGCGCGCCCACGGAAATCCGCTTTCCCTCCGGCACCGAATAAACGAGCGACAACCCGTTCGCCTTCCCGGTCTCCACTGGCGCTTGTTCAGTCATGCATCCACATGTCCATTTCCTGGCGCAGCCAATAGGCGCCGGCAAACACCTTTGGGTCCACCATGAACCCCTTGGCCTGCATTTTCTCCAACCACTCGGAAAGCCACGAAATCGGCACCACGTGGGTCCGGATCCGTTCGGCCCCCCGTCCGCCGCCGTACTCCGTCCGCACCATCCCGCGCGCCCGGAAGAACGTCACGATCTCGTTCGAGATGCCCGGGCTCGGCGGACCGGTCAGGATCGCCTTCATCGTTGCGGCCGTGAACCCGGTTTCCTCGAACAATTCGCGCCGGGCGGCCTCTTCCAGCGCTTCCGTCTCGCTGCCCGGAATGTCGCCGGCCAGGCCCGCCGGCCATTCCACGACATAGGCCCCGACCGGTTCCCGCCACTGCGTCACCACCACCAGGCCGCCGTGGTTTGTCGTCCCCACGATCACGACGATGCCGGAAATCCTCGGCCGTTCGACGAATTCCCAGCCGCCGCGCACCACCATTCGCAGATGCTTGCCTTCGGCCAGGGTTGCTTTCTCGGATGCCGGATGTCCAGCCATGCGCGCCATGCTACACTCCTCCCCGCCGCCAAGGGAAGCCCACAATGCACCCTATCCGTTGCGGAAGACTTCCTCGCGGAAGAAGCGCACCAGCTCGCGGTGGACGGCGCGCTCCCGCACTTGATACGGCAGCAGGCGGGAGGCCGGCCATTGCAGCATCTGCATTTCAAAATCCAGCGCGGGCACATGGGCGCTGTCCAGGGCCCATGCGAACACCAGGCCAAACAGGATGCCGCAGGGCAGGAAGCCCGTCCCTTTCGGGACCGCCCGCCAATACAGCAGCGGATGGCCCGCGCGCGGCTGCATCAGCGCCGCGCGCAAATAGGTTCGCAGGCTTGCATCCGGAAAATAGCAGTCGCGCTCGCCGGGCGGGCGCAGCTCGATCTCATAGGAACGGCACCGCTCCCCCGGCGCGTCTTCCGCCCAGTGCTTGCGGGCGATGTATCGCCCCAGTAGCGACTCGCCCAGCGCCACCGCAAAGCTGGCCTTCAGCGTCGCCGGTCTTTCCAGCGCGTGCGCATGCAGCAGGATCCGCTTCGTGTCCGGATCGAAGTAGCCCAGCACGTTGTCCCACTCCCGGCTGCGCCGCCACTGCGATTCCGGCGCCACCTGCACGCCGTCGAAATAGGCCAGATGCGCCGGCGCCACATCGGGATATTCCCACAGGAAATCCTCCAGCGCAGCACGCAGGGAAGCGGATCGGATGGACTTCCGGTCCATCGCGGAACGGATCGCATCCATCCGCGCGCAGGCCGAAGGCCCGGCCAGCACGGGCGATTTGAACGACCGGGCCCAAACCGGGCTCGCCGCCCGGGGCCGCCGGTGGCCGGCCAGCCCCTCATAGACCGTGCGGATGGCGGCGGCGAACCGCGCCGGATCGTGGTGGATCATCGAATCGCGCCGCCAGCGGTCGCTGGAGAACAGGCTCGCCTCCACCGGCATCACCCCGAGCGCCGCCACCCGCGCACGGTCGAGGTGGATGGGATGCTTGTCCTCCAGCGCGTAGTTGCGGATGATGCTGCCCGGCACCGTGTCCAGGCTCGTCGCCAGCGCCACGTCGAACAGCCCCGCGATGCCGCCCGGCACGTTCCGCCCGTAGGCCTCGATCAGCTCCGACACCCAAAAGCCGCGGCTCTCCTCGCGAAACGACATGTCCGTTTCGCCTTCCTGGATCCACAGGTTCGCGCCCAGGATCTTGACCGCGCGGCGGTTGGCGCGGATGGCTTCCACCACGCCCGGCGTCAGCAAGACGGGCAGCATGCTGCTGTAGAGGCTGCCCGGCGCATAGATGATCAAATCGGCGGCGCGCAGGTGCTCGATCAGGTCCGGATGGGCCTTCGGCGGGGACGCGAACGCAATCCGCACCCGCCGCACGGCGCAGCCGCGGCGCGCGCGCGCCGCGCGCGCCTGGCCGGTCGCCACCACCCCGTTCGCATATTCATAGATCAACGATCCCGGCGAGGAGGTCGCCGCATGCACCCGCCCCGCCGGCACGCCCATGGTGGCGCCCGCCAGCGCCAATCCGCGATCCAGTTCCGCCAGTCCAGGCTCGCGCCGGGCGCGGATGCCCCGGAATACGGCCGCCGTCAGCAGCAAATTGCCGAAGCAATGCCCCGGCACGCGCACCCGTTCCTCCAGCCAGCCGGCCATCCCCGCGGTGAGCTGGGCCAGCGCCGCGCGCAGCGCGACCGGACACGCCTTCCGCAGGGCGGGCTCCAGCACCCGCACCGGATCGCGCAGTTCCGCGCGGCGCGGCGCGCGCGCGCCGAAACGAAAGGAAAAGACCTGCTGGATGGTTTTCAACGCCGGCGTGTCCTCCCCGTACCGGCGCGCCAGCAACCGGCGGTCGATCATGGACAACATCACCTTGCGCAGGTCGCCGATGCCGATCATGGGAAGCCGGCGCACCAATTCGCCCGTTGATCCCCCGTCATCCGTCGTGCAGACCCCCACGACCACCTCGCCGAACTCGCACGTCAGCCCCGCCGGCGGACGGTCCACCCAGACGGCCAGCGAGGAGTTGCCCCCCAGCACCGTCGAGAGCCCCGTCCCCC
>DMJA01000305.1 GCA_003451935.1 Verrucomicrobiota bacterium
GGGTACAGCCGACTGAAGGCCGGCGACGAAAGCGGTGCGGGCGAAGCCTACGAACGCCTGCTGGCCGAACATGGCGACTCGCCCTATGCTTCCTATGCCGCACTCGATCTCGCTGCGCTGCATGCCGGCGACAAGGACAACGGCGAACAAATGACGGCTTGGTTTGAAACAGCGCTGGCCACCGCGGCCACTCCGGCCGCCAAGGCCGAGGCCCTGTTCCGCTGGGGCGATTGGGCCTATCGCCAAGAGCGCTACCAGCAAGCCGCCGACACGTTGCAGGCGCTGCTGGTCGAATTGCCGAACGAGCGGCGCGCGCGCGATGCCCTGCTGGCGGCCGCCTGGAGCCTGTACTATCTTGACCGGACGCCGGAGGCCTTGGAGCTGGCCGGGAAACTGGAGGGGGCCGCCACCGACGCCGAGACGGCGGCTTCCGGGGTCTATCTGCGGGCCAATTGCCTGCGGAAGATGAACCGCGACGGGGAAGCGCTGGCGGCATACAAAACGGTTGCCCGGGACTATCCCGGAACCCGCTTCGCCAGCCGCGGGGCCTATGAAATCATGGTGACGCATTTCAAGCGCGGCGAGCATGAAGAGACCCTTCTGGCGGCCCCGGCGCAGCCGGAACCGGCCAACGAAGTGGATGTGCTCTGGATGCGCGCCGAATCCGAGCGGGAACTCGGGCGGACCGATCTGGGTCGCGGCCACTATGAATCGATCGTACAGCAGTTCCCGAAGTCGCCGCAGGCGGCGCCCGCGCTGCTGCGCCTCGGCGAGCTGGCGCGCGAGGCCGGGCGCATGGCGGACGCCGCGAAGCTGTTCCGCCGCGTCGCCGAGGACTATCCGCGGAACGAGGCCGTCAACGAAGCCTTGAAGGCTTCCGCGCTGGCGCGGGTGCGGGCCGGCGATGCCAAGGGGGCACTGGAGGATTGGGATGCCTTGCTCGCGAGGAAGACGGACGGGGAGACCGCCGCCGAAGCCCGCCTGCAGAAGGCGCTGGTCCAGATCGAGCTGAAGAAGGCCACGGCCGCGATGGAAACGCTGGATGAGCTGTTGAAGGAGCTCCCGGCCGGAGCGCAGGCCGCCCGTGCGCACTATTGGCGCGGCGTCCTGTTTACTGAAAAATCAAAATGGGCCGAGGCCGAGAGCGCTTTGCGCGCAAGCCTGGCGGCGGCCGACGAGCAAACCGCGGCGTTGGCGCGCTTGCGCCTGGCGGTGGTCTTGCAGCGGCAGGACCGCATGGATGAGGCCGCCGACCAGATCGACCCCTTGCTGGAGGACGGACGCCTGGTGGCGGAAAATCCCGCGCTGGTGGAGTGGGTGGCCAAACGGCGCTTCGACCAAGGCCAATACGGGCGCGCCCTGCGCGCGGCGGTTGCGCTGGGGGAAAACGCGGACGAGGCATCGTGGCGGCAGATCGGCTGGCATTGGGCCGGTGCCAGCCATGCCCAGCTCGGCGACGAGCCGGCGGCCATCGGATGCTACGAGAAGGCCGTTGCGGAAAAGGCGCAAACACGGGAAGGCGCTGAATCGGGCCTGCTGCTGGCGGGCCTGGAATTGAAGGCCGGACGGCATGTGAAGGCTGCGGCGCGCTATACCGCCGCCGCCGAAGCCGCCACCGGCGACGGTTCGCTGGATTTGCGCGCCCGGGCCTATTTCGGCCTCGGCGAGGCCGCCGAGGCCGCCGGTGAAGCCGAAAAGGCGGCGCGGCATTTCATGAGCGTTGCCGTCCTGTTCGACGATCCCGAGTGGACGCCCCACAGTTTGTTCCGCGCCGGCCGGCTGTTCGGCGAGATCGGCAAGCCGGCCGAGCAGGCGGGCGCGTGGAAAGAGTTGGGGGCGCGCTATCCAGATTCCAGCTTTGCCAAGCAGGTGGAGGGGCTTAAACCATGAATTCCGAATGGAACATCCGCATCTGCTCCGACCAGTGCGCCAGCTGCCAGAAGAAATTTGCGGACCGCGAGACGCTGATGTCGCGCCTGCGCTTTGCGCCGGACGGATATCTGCGCGAAGATTATTGTCCGGCGTGCTGGCCCGCGCGCAGCATGGTCGACGGGGCCGAGGTCAGCGCCTGGTCCGCCAAGTGGCTCGCGCCGGAGAAGAAGGCTTCCGAGCCGCTGAAGAAGGAGACGGCGGAATCGCTGCTGCGCGAACTGATGGAGACCGAAGACCCCTCGAAGCGCAATGTCATCTTCATCCTGGCCGTGATGCTCGAGCGCCGCCGCATCCTGGTCGAAAAGGAAGTGCAAACGCAGCCCGACGGCCTGAAAATCCGCGTGTACGAGCACAAGCAGACCGGCGAAAGCTTTGTCGTGCCGGATCCCCAGTTGCGCCTGAAAGAAATCGAAAGCGTCCAGATGGAGGTCATGGAATTGCTGGGCATTCCTCCGCCGCCTGGAAAAGGGCCCCGTCCGGACGCGCCCGCTGAAACCACCGGATCCGGTGATTCCCCATGACTAGCCGAAAATCCATTCTAGGCCAGGGGGTCGCCTGTTTCCTGCTTTGGGCCGCCGGAATGCTTCCCGTTTCCGCCGCACCGGAGCTGCCGGGCCTTCCCTGGGAGGATCCTGCGCCCGAGCTCTGGTTTCCCGTCGGAGAGGAGATCGATTACGAAGTGTATTGGGGCGTCTTCATGGTGGGAGAAGCGACCGCCAAGGCCGAATGGATCAACCGGGATGGCCGTCGCCTCCTGTCTTTGTCGATGAAGGCTCAGTCGAACGGCCTCGTGGAAAAACTCTATCCGGTGAAGGAGGTCCTGCAGACGATCCTGGATCCGGCGACCTTCCTGCCGCTGAGCTTTGAGAAGGACAGCCACGAAGGCCGCCACCACACCCACGAGCTGACGACCTTCGACCATGCGGCGAAGAAAGGCCGCTGGAAGTCGCTCCTGAAAGACAAGCAGAAGGAGTTCGACATCGAGGCCGACACGCGCGACCTGATGGGCCTGATGTACTGGATCCGCAAGGACCGCATCCTCGCCGGCGAGACCCGGAACTACCGCGTAATGACCGACGAAAAGCTGTATGAACTGGTCGTCGAGGCCGGAAAGGCAGAAAAGGTTTCGCTGAAGAACTATGGCAAGGTGCCGTGCATCAAGATGGAGCCGAAGGGCAAGTTCAACGGCATGTTCGTCCGGAAGGGCCGGATGTTCCTGTGGATTTCGGACGACGAGCGCTACACCATCTGCCGCGCCACCGCCAGCGTGCCGGTCGCCAGCATCAAGATCATGCTGAAGAAAGTGCGCGGCCCGGGCGGCGATTTCTGGACGCGGGAAGCCAAGTCCGAGTGAGGAAAGGAACGTGATGAGCATATCCCAGAAGCGGGCGGCGGAATTGCTGCGGAAATTTGCGCGACGGCGCGTGCTGGTGGTGGGGGACCTGATGCTCGACCGGTATGTGTACGGCTCGGTGACGCGGATTTCCCCCGAGGCGCCGGTGCCGGTGGTGCGGGTCGCCAAGGAAACCAGCATGCCGGGCGGCGCCAGCAACGTGGCCTGCAACATCCGCGCGCTGGGCGGCAAAACGGCCATTGCGGGCATGATTGGCAAGGACGCGGCGGGCGTGGAGCTCCGCTGGCTGTTGGCGCACACGGATGTGGATGTGGAATGCGCCATGATGCTGGCGGGCGCGCGCACCATCGTCAAGGAACGCATCATCGCCGAACGGCAGCAGGTCGTCCGTGTGGATTTCGACCATGTCACGGATTGGTCTCCGCGCCAAACCGAGAAATTCCTGGTCATGCTCGCGGTCGCGCTGCGCGAAGCGGATGGCGTCATCATCGAGGACTATGGCAAGGGCGCGGTGACGCAGGAAGTCGTGGACCTGATCCTGTCGGTGGCCGCCAAGCGGGGCATCCCGGTCGGCCTGGATCCCAAGGATGGCCACGACTTGGGAATGAAGGGGATCACGGTCGCCACGCCCAACCGCCGGGAGGCCTTCGCCATTGCGGGGATGGCCGATCCCGGCGCGAAGGAGAACCCGCTGGCCGACAAGTCCCTGCTCAAGACCGGCGAGATCCTGATGGAGAAATGGGCGGCCCAGAACCTCGCGATCACGCTGGGCCCGCAGGGGATGTTCTTGATGACGCAGGGGAAGGCGCCGCGGCATGTGCCGACGCGCGCGCGGGAGGTGTTCGATGTGAGCGGCGCCGGCGACACGGTCATCGCGGCCTGCGTGACCGCCTTGGCGGCAGGCGCGAACTTCATCGAGTCGGCGGAATTGGCGAACATCGCCGCCGGCGTCGTGGTGGGCAAGCTGGGGACCGCGGCCTGCACGCCGGAAGAGCTGTTGAACCATATGAGGAATTCCCGGAAATGAATAGCCGCGTGGTGGGCGTGATCCCGTCCCGCTGGGGTTCCACCCGATTCCCCGGCAAGAGCCTGGCCCTGATTGGCGGGAAGCCGTTGCTGGCCTGGGTGGTGGACCGGGCCCGGCAGGCCCGGCGGCTCGACGAAATCCTTGTGGCGACGGATGACGAGCGGATCGCGGAGGCCGCCCGGTCTTTCGGCGCCACGGTCGCAATGACGCGCCCCGACCATCCCTCTGGCACGGACCGGATCGCCGAAGCC
>DMJA01000262.1 GCA_003451935.1 Verrucomicrobiota bacterium
TCGTAGCGGCGCTTGTGGTCTTTGATGCCGGCGAGGCGGAAGGCGCCTCCTCGGTAGGGGGCGAAAATGTGGTCGGCGCCGTCGCGGGGCACGCCGTAGTTGAAAATGTCTTCGTACTGGCGATAGGTGACGGGCACGCGGGTGTCGAGCATGGCGCGGTGCTGGTCGGTGAAGAGGTGGGCGCGGTAGCCGCGCTGGACGATCCCCGAGAAGAATTCGGCCATGCAGCCGGAGCCGTAGGAAAAGAGACCGATTCGTTTGTCGTCGAGGGCCTCGGGGGCATTGTCGAGAAGCGAGGCGAAGGCCTCGTAGACGCAGGCGGCGTAAGTGTTGCCGGTGAGGCGATTGTATTTCAGCGCGTAGTCGAGGAGACGGTGCTGCTCCTCCTGGGGCGGCAATTCGGCGCCGTCGGCCTTGCAGAGGCGTTCGAAGGATTTGTAGGCGATTTTGGTGAAGGGGAGGTGGAAGCAGTAGTGGGCGTGGTCGGCGAGTCCGCGCTTCGAGGCGGCCTTGTAGTTGTTCCAGGCATCGATGAGCGTGGTGAGGTACATGCGGGTGGAGTACTTGCCATCGACGAGCGCTTCCTCGCGGTAGTTGGGCCGCCAGAAGTCCATGATGTCCTCGGTGTAGAAACCCGATTCCGGTTCGAGGGCGAGGACGCGCGGATGCGCGGAGACGAGCATGGCGACGGCGCCGGCGCCCTGCGTGGGCTCGCCGGGGCTGGCGAGGTCGTAGCGGGCGATGTCGGCGGCAAGGACGAGGGCTTTGGTGTGCGGGCGGGCGGCGACCATCGCGGCAGCCATGCGGAGGCTGGCGGTCGCGCCGTAGCAGGCTTCCTTGACCTCGATGCAACGGCAGGCGGAGGGAAGGCCGAGCAGCTTGTGGCAGAAGCAGGCCGCGGCCTTGGACTGGTCGATGCCCGATTCGGTGGCGAAGATCAGCAGCTCGATGTTGTCGCGCCCGGCCTTTTCGACGACGGGCAACGCCGCGTTGGCGGCGAGCGTGACGATGTCCTGGTCCGGCGGCACGACGGCCATGCGCTCCTGGCCGATGCCGACGACGAACTTGTCGGGATCCACGCCGCGTTTTTCCGCAAGCGTGCGCAGATCCATGAAGTAGGACGGCGTGTGGAAGGAAATGAGATCGATGCCAATTTTCATTTGGTTGAAAAGTCCGGATCCAAGGGCCAGATGGAAGCTGCAAACAACAGAAATTCCCAGCGGCAGAACTCTACAATTCTTTTGGGATGGAATGCAAGTAAAGGGCGACAGTAAAGGCGAGGGCCAGGAGAAAGGGGCTTGATATTCATGCCCCTCTTGTCAGGGGCGGCGGGATATGCAATCTTTCCGAGTTTGAAATAGGATCCATATTTCTTCCTGTGGTTTTTAGTTCCATTACATTTCTATTCTGGTTCTTGCCTTTTGCCTTGGTCGCCTATTATGCGTGCATCTTTCCCTGGCGGAAGAGCCCGGAATCCAGCGGCCAGGGGCAGGTAGGCGGGTTTCAGCCTTTATCGTCGGCAGGCACCGAGTTCGGAAATCTTTCTCTGCTTGCCGCCAGCCTTCTCTTCTATTTTTGGGGCGAGCAAAGCCGGATTTACATTTTGTTCGTAGCCATTGGCTTGAATTTCGCGGCGGGGATTTTGTTGGGGGCTCAGGACCCTGCAGATGGTTTGCGCCGGCGGCGTGCGCGCCAGCGGATCCTGCTCCTGGCCGTGGCGGGCAATCTGGGGATGCTAATCTATTTCAAGTACCTGAATTTTTTGGCGGGATTGCTGGGCGAGGTGGGGGGCGCGCCATCGGTGGAATCCATCGCCTTGCCGTTGGGCATCAGCTTTTTCGTTTTTCAGGCCATGAGCTACACGATCGATGTGTACCGGGGAACCGTGCCGCCGGCCCGCGGCCTGGTGGCGTTTGCCTGCTACATCACGATGTTTCCCCAGTTGGTGGCGGGGCCCATCGTCCGCTATTGTGATGTGGCGAGCCAACTCCAGCGGCGGCAGCTGAGCCTGGACAAGGTGGCTTCGGGAATCCGGCGGTTCATCATCGGGCTGGCCAAGAAAGTGCTCATTGCAAACCAGGTGGCCCTCTTGGCGGACAAGGCCTTCGGACTTGCAGCCGACGAGGTGACCTTTGGCGCGGCCTGGATCGGGACGATTGCCTACACGCTCCAGATCTACTTCGATTTCAGCGGCTATTCCGACATGGCCATCGGGCTCGGACGGATGTTCGGCTTCGAGTTCCTGGAGAATTTCAATTACCCGTACCTGTCGCGTTCGGTGCAGGAATTTTGGCGACGCTGGCACATCTCGCTATCCACCTGGTTCCGGGACTATCTCTATGTTCCGCTGGGCGGAAACAGGGGGACGACGGCGCGGACCTATTTCAACCTGTGGGTGGTGTTTGCGCTGTGCGGGTTCTGGCACGGCGCCAGCGTGAACTTTCTGTTGTGGGGGATGTACCATGGATTGTTCCTGGTGCTGGAGCGGGCGTTCCGGGGGCGCAGCGTAGGCCCGCGTCTTCTCGGGCACGGCTACACCCTGTTGGTGGTCATGTTCGGTTGGGTCCTGTTCCGCGCCGAAGCATGGGGCCAGACGCTGGCCTTTTGGAAGGCGATGGTAGGACTCGGGGCGTCGCTACCGGGCGGAAGCGAAGTGTGGATCTGGTTTGGCAACGATGTCCGGATCGCCATGGTGGGAGGCATCCTGTTCTCCATGCCGGTGTTCCCGGCCCTATCCCGGTGGCTTCAAGGCATCTGGGCCGACCCACAAAGGGGGGATGTCGCGGGCGGGAAGGGGGCGATCTACCTAGCTCTCCGGTTGGTGGTGATCTGGGCATTGTTCTTGGCCTGTGTGCCCTGCCTGGTGGCGGATACCTACAACCCTTTCATCTATTTCCGGTTTTAGAATGGGCGCGAACAGGCATCTTGAGGGCGTGCAGTCGAGGCGGATGGCCATAGATGCCGTGTGCACCTGTGTGTTGTTCCTGCTGGTCCTGTTCGCCCCTCTGGCCTTGACGGGCCTAGGCATCGGCCGCGACGACCAGATTCTGGTGCAGTCCGAATACCGGATTCCTTCGCCCAGGCCGGCGTTCCCCCCCGGGATTTCCGGTTTCATGGCATTCCCGTTGCAATGGGATGACTATTGGCGCGATGCCTTTCCGTACCGTGGCCCGCTAATTCAAATCCAAGCCTATGTGCGGCACCGCATGCTGGGCGCCAACGGCCTCGAAAGCATCTTTTTGGCGGACGGCTACGTCTTTGGTTTGACGCACATTAACTACTACCGTGGCCAGGGGATGGCGAGCGACGTCGAAATCGACCGCTTCATGGAGATCCTCCGGCTGAAGCGCGAATTCTTCCAAAAGGCGGGCATTTCGTACTATTTCGTAATGGCACCCAGTCGGATTGGTTTTTGCCGCGATCTTTTTCGCGGAAGGTTCCGCCTGCCGGAACGGCATGCGCTAGCCGCCCGGATCGAGGAACGGATGCCGGAGGATGTGCGGAAATTTTACATCGCTCCAGACGCGGCGTTGCGTGCGGCGCAACGACGGCATCCGGCCCGTCTCCTGTTTTACAAGCGCGATGGCCATTGGACCGAATGGGGGCGGACGGTCGCCGCGTCCGAAATCGTCCGCTTCCTGCGAACCGATTTCCCGTTTCTGCCTGCGCTGGATCCAGAGGCGGTTCCCTTCCACACCGTGCCGGAGCCTCCGGAGTTTTGGTATGACTTGCGTGCGCTGGGAGTGGCCTTCGATGCATTTCCCGTCCCGACGGTCGAGAAGGTATCGCCCGGTTGGGCAGAAGAATGTCGGAGACTGGAGTCGACATCAGGTCGAAGCCCCTATGCGCTGGCTTATGCTTCGGATTCTTTCATGAAAATTCTCTCCGATTGTCCGCCGGAAATCCTGTCCTTCGCCTCGGTCAAGCGATTGGGCGACTCCCTGGATGTGCTGGCATCTCCCTCCGCCTGTCAGCCGGTGCTGGATGCGAAGCCGGATGTCATATTGGAGAGCATCTACATCGACGTGCTGATGCGCTGGAACTTCCTCAAGACAAACGCGGCTTGGCAGCCGACAGCCGGATGAGCGCCGCGTGGTGCTTCAGCTGAACCGTTTCCAGACCCCGCGGGCGCATTCGCGGGCCTTGGCGCAAATTTCCTGCTCGTCGAGGGTCAGGATCTTCGAATCGCGCATGAGGATTTTGCCGCGGGCGATGGTGGTGTGGACGCGGGCGTAGTTGAGGCCGTAGAGCAGGTGGCCGAGGAAGCGGCCGGGCTCGATCGGCGTGGTGGGGACATAATCGAAGATGGCGATGTCGGCGAGCTGGCCGGCGACGAGCTGGCCGCGCGGCTCGGGGAAGCAGCGGGCGGCGATCTGCGCGTTCTTGGCAAGGAGCATGTCGCAGGCTTCGCAGAAGGCGACGCGCGGATCGGCGAGGGTCGCGCGCTGGAGCAGGTGCGCAACGCGGGCGGACGAAATCATGTGCGAGGTCATGCCGTCGGTGCCGAGGCCGAGCAGGACGCCCTTCTTGAGCAACGTCAGCATCTTCTGGGTGCCGACGGCGTTGTTCATGTTGGATTCCGGGTTGTGGACCATCATGGTGCCGGTCTGGGCGATCAGGTCCATTTCGGATTCATCGAGATGGATGCCGTGGATGAAGAGGGAATTCTGGCCCGTGAGGCCGAACTTGTGAAGGCGCTGAATGATGCGAGAGCCGTGCTTGGCGATGCAGTCGGTCTCGTCGGAGAGATCCTCGGCGACGTGAATATGGACGCCGGCCTTGGTTTCGGCACAAACCCGGGCGGTGGCTTCGAGGGTGGCGTCGGAAAGGGTCATCTGCGCGTGGAGGCCGAAGAGGGCGGTGACCTGGCCGTCGCCCGCGGCCTTCATTTTCTTGATGAAACGGGTGTTCTCGGCGACGCCGTCGGCGGGCATGTTTCGGTCGGAGGTTTCGTAGCAGAGGCAGCCGGAGAGGCCGGCCTGCCGGAAGGTTTCCTCCATGATGTCGAGGGATCCGTCGGTGCAGGAGGGCGAAGCGTGGTGGTCGATGATGGTGGTGCAGCCGGTGTGGATGGCTTCGAGGAGGGCGACGAGGGCGGAATAGCGGACGGCCTCGGGGTCGAGGGCGAGGTCGAGCTTCCACCACATGCGTTCAAGAATCTGGACGAAATTGGCGGCGGGCTCGCCGGGCGGGGCGAAGCCGCGGGCGAAGGAGGAGTAGAGGTGGTGGTGGGCGTTGATGAGGCCTGGCATCGCGACCATGCCCTCGGCGTCGATCACCTGCGCCCCGGCGGGGGCCTTGACGGATGGGCCGACGGCGGAAATCCTGGAATCTTCGATGAGAATCTGGCCGTTGGGGAGGATGGTGCCGGAATCATCGAGGGTGACGACGAGAGCATTTTTGATCAACATGGCGGTCATGGCGGTTCTCCTGTGGCCGGAAGTTTTCCATTCTGTGGAAAATATGTTTCCACACTATGGAAAAATTCCGGGATTTTTTCCACACAATGGAAAAGTTTTTAGCACTTTTTCCACACAATGGAAAAACTT
>DMJA01000053.1 GCA_003451935.1 Verrucomicrobiota bacterium
CTGCGCACCTTCGAGATCAAGGGTCAGGTCGAGGCTGCCGACGGGCTCGCGGTCCCCGGCCAAATGGCCGACCTGACAATCGTCTTCGAGACCCGAAAAGGACTGGGCGTGCCGTCCGCCGCCGTCCTTGTCCGGGCCGGTCAGCAGGTCGTCTTCGTTGCGCAAGACGGCCAAGCCCGCGCCCGCCCCGTCGAAACCGGTTTCCAAAACGACGGCTGGACCGAGATCCTGTCCGGCCTCGAGGCCGGCGAAACTGTCGTGACCGAAGGCCAAACCCAGCTCCACGACGGCATGGCTGTCGAAGTCCTTTGACTTTCCAACCACGGATAAACACGGATGAACACGGATAGAATCTTGAATTCCCCGAGGGTCCAACCCATCCGTGTCCATCCGTGTCTATCCGTGGTTGGTTTTCGATTTTTTGATCTTTGTTGCATCAGGTTCTAACCGGAGATTTCCCCATGTTCCTCGCCACCGCCTCCACTAAACGCCCCATCGCGATCGGCTGCCTGCTCATCGCCTTGATCGGGCTCGGCCTCAATGCGCTCCGCAAGATCCCCATCGAAAACATGCCCGCGGTGGACATCCCCTATGTCGCCGTCCTCACCACCTGGGTCGGCGCCTCGCCCGAGGACATCGAAAAAGACGTCACCAAGCCCATCGAAGACGCCGTCTCCGGCATCGACGGGCTCAAGCACATCGAGTCGTCCAGCATGGACAACGTCTCGCAGGTCATCCTCGAATTCAACCTGGCCGTCGATGTCGACGTCGCCGCGCAGGACGTGCGCGAGAAGCTCGATTTCATCCTCTCCAAGCTGCCGGAAGGCGCGGACCGGCCGGCGATCATGAAAATAAACATCAACGCGTCGCCCATCGCCAACGTGTTCCTCTCCGGCGACGCGCCCCTCGACGACTTGTACGACTATGCCGACAACGTGGTCGCCGACCGCTTTGCCACCGTCCCCGGCGTCGGCGAAGTCCAGGTCATCGGCGGCAACGAGCGCGAGGTGTGGGTCGAGCTCGACCGCGCCGCGCTGGCCGCCGCCCGCCTGACCACGGCCGACGTCGTCGGCGCGCTCCAGGGCAACATCCTCAATCTCCCCGGCGGCCGCATCCGCGAGGAAGGCAGCGAATATTTCATCCGCTTCGACGCCGAATACGAAAACGCCGCCGAGATCGCCAACCTCGAAGTCGCCAGCCGCGACGGCGTGCGCCGCCGGCTGGGCGACCTGGGCACCGTCCGCTTCGCCACCGAGGAAGTCCGCCAGCGCGCCATCCTCGACGGCAAGCAGGGCGTCGTGCTCAAGATCATCAAGAAAGCCGACGCCAACATCGTCGCCCTCGTCCGCGAAATCCAGAAGCGCTACGAACAGATCCGCCCGACGCTGCCCGGCGGCATGGAGCTGACTTGGATCTCCGACGAATCAACCACCATCCGCGAATCGGTGGCTTCCGCCGTTTCCGCCGTCTGGCAGGCCGTGCTGATCTGTGCCATCGTCCTGTTCGTGTTTCTCGTCAATTTCCGTACCACCCTCATCGTGGCCATCACGATGCCGGTCACCATCGTCATCACCCTCTTCTTCATGCAGGTGGCCGGCCAAACCCTGAACATGCCCACCCTGATGGCCATCGGGCTGTCCACCGGCGTGCTGGTGTCGAACTCCATCGTCGTGCTCGAAAACATCTTCGAGAAGTTCGAGACGATGGACGACCACTGGGAGGCCGCGCGCGTCGGCACCTCCGAGGTCGCCATCGCCGTGCTAGCCTCCGCCGGCACCAACGTCATCGTGATGTTCCCCATCGCGATGATGTCCAGCCTCGCCGGCCGCATGCTCGCGCCCTTCGCCGTCGCCACCCTCATCGTCAATGCCGTCTCCATCCTGATCAGCTTCACCCTCACCCCCATCCTCTCCGCCCTGCTGCTCGAACCCGCTTCCAAACGGCGCGACAACGCCTTCACCCACTTCGGCCAGCGCTGGAGCGGCGGTTTCGACCGGTTCGGCCGCGGCTTCACCGGCCTCATGCGCCGCATCGCCTCCAAAAAACGCTACAATCTCCCCGTCGTCCTCGGCTTCGTCGCCCTCTTCTTTTTCACGATGAAAGTTGGCGGCGGCCGCCTCGGCTTCAGCTTCTTCGAAACCGCCGACGAAGCGCGCGTCTTCGTCCGCGTCGAACTCCCGCCCTACTACGACCTGGAAAAAACCGTCGCGCGCATTGAAAAGATCCAGGCGCGCCTCGCGGAGTTTTCCGACCTCGAGCACGTCCTCACCACCGCCGGGAAGGCGGAATCCACGAGCGGCCAGGCCAGCGAAGGCGTCTACATGGGCCAGATCGAGCTGTTCTTCAAATCCAAGATCGAGCGCGACTGGGCCCTCCTGGACCGCCTGTCCGAAATCCGAGCCCTGCTCCGCGACGAAACCGACTGCATCATTTCCGCCTCCGTCCCCGGCCGCATGGGCGGGCAGAATTTTCAGATCGACCAGAACCTCGTCGGCGACGACCTCGAGGTGCTCGACGCCACTGCCCTCGCCGTCGCCGCCGCCGTCCGCGACATCCCCGGCGTGGACCAGCTCCAGACCACCGTGCGCGACACCAAGCCCGAAATCCGCGTCCTGCCCAAGCGCACCGTGCTGGCCGATCTCGGCCTGCCGGCCGCCCGTCTCGCCGCCATCGTCCGCGGCAACGTCGAAGGCATCGAGGCCGCCGACTTCAAGCGCGGCGACCGCACCTACGACATCCGCGTCAAGCTCGCCGAGCAAGGCGGCAAGGACCAGATCCGCCAGTTCCTGCTGCCCGGCGCCGATGGCCGCCCCATTCCGCTGGAAACCGTCGCCGACGTCGTGGACGCCCGCGCCAAGATCCAGATCTACCGCGTGGACAAGCAGCGCACCGTCAAGATCCTCGGCGACATCCAGGAGGGCTACACCATGTCCGGCATCGGCACCGACATGGAGCGCGTCCTCGCGGAAAAGGCGCTCCTGCCCGCCGGCTACTCCTTCACCAGTTCCGGCATGAGCGAAATGCTCGGCGAAGTCGTCGCCGACTTCGGCGAAGCCATCCTGCTGGCCACCTTCCTCACCCTGCTGACCCTGGCGGCCATTCTCGAATCGTGGAGCCGCCCCGGCCTCGTGCTGCTGACCCTGCCCATGGGGTTGATCGGCGTCGTCGGGTCCCTGGCCATCGGCCAGTTCGCCCTGACCATTTTCGCCCTGCTCGGCATCCTGATGCTGATCGGCATCGTGGTGAATCCCGCCATTCTCATCGTGGACAAGATGGCCCAGCACATCCGCGAAGGCACCTGCCGCCGCGAAGCCATGCTGACGGCCATGGCCGAGCAGTTCCGCCCCGTCCTGATGGTGATTCTCGCCTCGGGCCTCGGGATGCTGCCGATGGCCGTCAGCCGCGGCATCGGCTCCGAAAACCGCGCCGGCATCGGCACCGCCTCCGTCGCCGGCGTCCTCGTCGCCGGCGCCCTCACCATGCTCGTCCTGCCGCTGATCTACACCCTGTTCACCGGCAAGCCCAAGGCCACGCACTCCGAAGACGCCAAGGGCCCCTGCCAGGATTGAGGCACTCCGGTTTTGCCAAGACCGGGCACCTAGGGTAGAGTGGCGACCGCTGTAGGCAAAATGGTGTTCTTCTTCCAGATCCTGTGCGTGCTCGGGCTCGTTGGCGCCGGCTTCTTCGCCCGGCGGCGCGGCATGCTGTCCGCGCAAGGAACCAACGACCTCGCCCACGTCGCCCTGTCGATCGTCTATCCCGCGCTCATCTTCGGCGCGATCATCGAACTCTCGTTTGCCGACCTGCGCGCGAACCTGACCTTGCCGCTCCTCGTCATGGCCATCGCCCTGGTCGGGTTCGGCCTCGGCCTGCTGGCCGTCCGGTTCCTCGGCCGCGTCGCCCCCGAAACCGCCCGCGCGTTCCTTTTCCACTGCCTCATCAACAACTATTCGTTCCTGCCCCTGCCCCTCGTCCTTTTCCGCTACGGCGACGCCGGCGTGGCCCTTCTCGTGTTTTCTTCCATCGGCTACGAACTCCTGCTGTGGACGCTCGGCGTCATGCTGTTCACCCGCGCCGAACGCAAGCGCGACCGCCTCAAATCCCTTTTCAGCCCCCCGTTCGTCGCGCTCCTCTTCAGCCTCGCGTTCGTCGCCGTCCGCGACCTGATCCCCTGGCCCGCCATGCCCGCATGGCTCACGATGGCCGGCAACACGATGCGCTCCGGACTCAAAACCCTCGGCGCCGCCACCATCGCCCTCTCGATGCTCGTCGCGGGCAGCCGCTTCGCCACGTTGAAATTCGCAACCATCCTCGGCTGGCGCATCTGGTTCGTTTCCGTCATCCGGCTCGTCGCCGTGCCCCTCGTCATGATTCCCCTTCTCGGACTGATCCCCATGGATCCCACCGCCCGCGGGGTCCTCTATATCATCGCCGTCATGCCCTCCGCCATGGTCAGCGTCCTCTTCTCCGAGCGCTACGGCGGCGACACCGACTTCATCGCCGGCGGCCTGCTCCTGACCCACTTCTGGGCCCTCGTCACCGTCCCCCTCTTCCTCGCCTGGGCGTTCTGACCCCTACCCCCGTCCTCGATGCGAAAATGTGCCACCCACCCCCCTTCACACCCTAGTCTCGCTTATTATAATAAGCGAGACTCTTTTATGGCACTTTTATAGGAATTCCATGACATTTTCCGATCTCATGCCAGTCTCGGTTATTATAATAAGCGAGACTGCGTTGAAGCCGGATTTTGCCGTTTTCGAGGATGGTTTTGAATTCCGGCCCGGCTTCCGTCCCCACTACTTTAGCGGAAGCCCCACCGCGCGGAAGGTCCGCTTCACGGCGCGGAAATGGCGCTTCAGGTCGAAACACGCCGCCAGCTCCCGACGCGTGGCGACCTTGGCGATGTCCGGATCCGACGCCGCCAGTTCCAGCAGCGGCCGGCCGCTCTTCCACGACTCCATCGCGTTGCGCTGCACCCATCGGTAGGCGTCCTCGCGCGCCACGCCCTTCTCCACCAGCAACAGGAGCACCTGCTGCGAATGAATCAGCCCGTGCGTCGAATCGAGGTTCGCCTGCATGCGCCCGGCATCCACCTTCATCCCCGCCACCAGCGCCACCAGCTTCGCCAGCATGTAGTCCAGCAGGATCGTCGCGTCCGGCAAAATGATCCGCTCGGCGGAGGAGTGGGAGATGTCGCGCTCGTGCCACAACGGCACGTTTTCCATCGCGGTCAGCGCGTAGCCGCGCAGGACGCGAGCCAGCCCGCACAATTGCTCGGCGACCACGGGATTCTTCTTGTGGGGCATCGCGCTGGAGCCCTTCTGGCCCTGGCCGAAGAACTCCTCGACCTCGCGCACCTCGGTCCGCTGCAGATGGCGAAACTCCTGCGCCCAGCGTTCGACGCTCGTCCCCGCCAGCGCGAGCGCCGCCGCGTACTCCGCGTGCCGGTCGCGCTGCAGGATCTGCGTCGAAATCGCCGCCGGCTTCAAACCCAGCTTGCGGCAGACCGCCGCCTCGATCTTCGGATCGAGATGCGCGTGCGTCCCCACCGCGCCCGACAGCTTGCCGACGCGCACGGTCTCTCGCGCGGCCCTGAGCCGGGCGAGCGCGCGGCCAAATTCGTCGTACATCAGCGCCATCTTCAGCCCGAAGGTCGTCGGCTCGGCATGGATGCCGTGGCTGCGGCCGATCATCGGCGTGAAGGCATGCTTTGCGGCCTGCTTCGCCGACGCCGCGCGCACCTTCTCAATGCCCGCAATCAAAAAGTCCGCCGCCTTCACGAGGTTGACCGAAAGCGCCGTGTCCACCACGTCCGAACTCGTCATGCCCTTGTGGATGTGCCGCGCGGCCGGGCCAACCTTCTCGGCCACACTGGTCAGGAAGGCGATGACGTCGTGGCGCACTTCCGCCTCGATCTTCCGGATGCGCTTCGCGTCGAACGCCGCCTTGCGGTGGATTTCGCGCCAATCCTTCTGCGGGATTTTCCCCGCCTTCGCCATCGCTTCGCACGCGGCCAGTTCCACCGCCAGCCAGGTCTGGAACTTTTGCTCGTCGGTCCACAGCGCGCCCATCTCGGGCCGGGTATATCGCTCAATCATGGTTTGCCTCCTCCGTTCAAATGCAAACGCCGGAAACCTCGCGGATTCCGGCGTTTCTCCTTCGGCTTCTCCGTGCCGTCCTATTCCGCCACCGGTTCTCCGGCGCTCGTTTCGTCAGCCGGCTGTTCCGCCGCCTTTTTCTTCTTCGTGGCGTTCTTCTTCTTTGGCTTGGATTCCTCGCTCGCGGCCTCCTCCTCCTCGATGGCGGGGGCCGCTTCTTCCACGGCGGCCTTTACCGGCGCGGCTTCCGCCGCCGCCGATGCCGCGGCCACCGGGGCGGGCAGATTCTTGGCGCGCTCGGCCTTCTTCAGGAACAGCAGCCCGGATTCGGCCTGGGCAATCCACGTGCTGTCGGGGTTCGCCGCGATGAAGTCCTCGTAGAGGGCGCGGGCTTCGTCGAACTGCCCGAGCTGCTCGCGGCAACGGGCGGCACCCATCATCGCCTGCGGCTGGAGCGGGCTGGACGGATTCCCCGCGGCAAAAGCCTCGTAGCTGGCCGCGGCCTCCTCGAAATTGTCGAGCGCCTCGAGGCTGGCGGCCACGCCCATTTGGGCATCGGGAACGAGCATGTGGCCGGGGTGGCTGGCCAGGAAGTTCTGATAGGCCGCCAACGCCTCATCGTAGCGATACTGCGCGAAAAACTCCGCCGCGGCCGAAGCAAGCGCCATCGGCGCGGTCGGGGCCTGCGGGTCGGACAGGGCGAGCTGCTGGAGCTCCTCCGGGCTGCGGCTCTGGAACAACGCCTGCACCGCGGCGGCCGCCTTGCTTTCCTTTTGGTTGCGCCAGACGGAAATGCCCAGCACCACCACCACGGCCACCGCC
The DNA here is from genome assembly GCA_003451935.1 of Verrucomicrobiota bacterium. GTDB lineage: Bacteria > Verrucomicrobiota > Kiritimatiellia > CAIQIC01 > Lenti-01 > Lenti-01. The sequence continues at coordinate 6,921 of DMJA01000053.1, forward strand.
AGCCCGATCAGCGCGGGACGGCCATACTCCGCCATCCATTTGGAAAACTGCTGCGCGTCTTCGTTCTCGTGCGCCGGCGGCGCCGGCTCGGGCGGTTGCGGCTCGTTCACATCGTCCGGAATTTTCTCGTCCATGGGCAGTCCATTCTTTGGGTTTGAAATCGGGCGCGAATTCTCGCCGCTCCCCCCCGAAAACGCAAGACAATCGTTCGGATCACACCTTCTGCTTCTCTCCCCATCGCTTCGCCAGCTCGAAGACCCGCCGGTTCTGCTGGATCAACTTTTCCTTGCCGGCGAAGTTTGCCGCAATGGCTTCGAGATACAGGGGGTCGGACAAGCCAAACCCGCCCAGCGCAGCCAACACGCCGACCATGGCGG
>DMJA01000008.1 GCA_003451935.1 Verrucomicrobiota bacterium
GGAGAGCAACGGCAAAAGCGTGACGTTGGACGGACGGGCGGTCGATTACGCTACCGCGCCCGTGGTTTGGGGTGAGCCCGGCACCAACGGCCAGCACGCGTTCTACCAGCTCATCCACCAGGGCACGAAGCTGATCCCGTGCGACTTCATCGGGTTTTGCAAATCGCACAATCCGGTGGGCGACCACCACGCCAAGCTGATGAGCAATTTCTTCGCGCAGACCGAGGCCCTCGCGTTCGGCAAGACGGCCGACGAATGCCGCGCCGAAGGCGTGCCCGAGAAGCTCGTGCCGCACAAGACCTTCCCCGGCAACCGGCCCACCAACACGCTGCTGGCGGAGAAGCTCACTCCCGAGACCTTCGGGCAGCTTGTGGCGCTCTACGAGCACAAGATCTTCACGCAGGGCGTCATCTGGAACATCTTCTCGTTCGACCAGTGGGGCGTCCAGCTCGGCAAGGTGCTCGCCAACCGCATCCTGCCCGAGCTCAAGTCCAAGGACTCGCCGCTCGCGCACGACAGCTCCACCAACGAGCTCATCCGCCGCTTCCGCACGAAGGCGTAACCGCCTTTTACTCGCCAAGGACGCCCGGTTTCCCGGTGGCTTACCAGCCGATTTCGAGGAGCGAGGGCTCGTCGACATTGCTGCCGGTGGAGCCGAGCTGGGTGAGCACTTGGTAGGTGCTGCCGTCGGAGGTGAGCACCACGGCCCCGTCGGTGTCGGTGGCGGCATTGAGGGCATCGGGCAGGGCGTCCTCTGCGGCGCGGCGGGTGGAACCGTGGATCTTGACGGCTTCCTTGTACTTCAGGCCCACGACGGGCCGGGGATTGCCGAACTCGAAGACGACGGCTTCGGCGCCGGTGGCTTTCAGCAAGGCTCCGGTGGAATCGGCAAGGCGCTGGTCGAGGTCGTCGGGAATGCCGATGGTGAGGGTTTCGAGGCCGGCGGTGCCGTGATGCGGGGCGACGACGACCTGGGCCTTGAGTTTTTCGGGCGGAACGCTGGCGAGGAAGGTTTTCTGCTGCTCGAGGGTGAGGTCGGAGGGAATCAGCATGGCGAAGTCGCCATAGGAGATGCGGATGGAGAGGGGGGCGGCGGCATCGCCGGCGGCTGGGCCGAGGGCTTCGACAAGGAAGGGCTTGCCGGCGTATTCAGACCGGTAGAGAACATCGCCGGCAACGAGGGTCTTCGGTTCAAAGGCGGTGCCGGAGATGCGGTGCTTGAGGCGCGCAGGGGAACGCTCGGCCAGCAGGGAGGCGACGGGTTCCTGCGCCAGGAGGTCGGCGGCGGAAGCGGGGATGAAGAGATTCTCGATGTCGATGTGCTGCAGGACGGTGAAGAGTCCGGCGCTGTGTTCGGGCTCGCGGGAGGTGAGGACAAGGGCTTCGAGGGTCTTGATCTTCTTGGCAAAGACCTGGGGCAGGACGGTGCGCTCGGCGTCGTTGCGGCGCCCGCGGTCGGTCTGCACGAAAGCGGTGTCGATCAGGATGGCCTTGTTGTCGGGGGTGTCCACGAGGATGGCGGAACCATAGCCGACGGCGATGACGGAGACGTCAAGGGTGCCTTCGGAACGCATGGCCTTCTTTTCGTTGACGCCCGAGACGGCGATGCCCGCGAGGACGAGGGCGACGGTGGCGCAGGCGGCGATGCGGAGAGAGACGGAGGCGGAGCGCCAGTTGGGCCGGACGACGCGGAACCACAGCGGGCGCCACCAGGCGAAGATCGCGACGGCCGCATAGTAGACGAAGAGTTCGCGGAGGGTGGGGCGGGAGACGAACGGATAGAGGAACCAGCGCGAGAAGTAGTGGCCGATGAGCAGGAACAGCGTCGAGAAGACCCAATTGGCCGCGCTGAGGAGCAAGGCGATGTAGATGCCGATGCCCGGGATGAGGCCGAGGAGGCCGGCCAGCATGGAGAGCTGCAGCACGACGCCGACGAGCGGGATGGCGATGAGGTTGGCGTAGGCACCGGCGACGGGCCAGCGGAAGAAGTAGTAGGCGGAGAGGGGGATCATCATGCCGATTTGCATGCCGAACTGCGCGGCGATGAACCCGGCGACGCCGGGGTTGAGGTTGGCGAAGCCGTAGTCGCGGATCGGCGTGAAGCCGAGGCGGGTGAGGAGGCGCGAAATCCCGAAGAGCACGGCGGCCAACAGGGCGTAGCCCAGCCAGAAGCGGAGGGTGACGGTGAGGAGCCAATGCGCGGCGTAGGCGTAGGTGAGGACGCAGATGAGCAGAATGAAGGCGATGAAATCGTTGCCCTTGAATTTCTTGAAGATGTCGAAGAATGGCTGGGTCAGGATGGCCAGCGAGAGGATGGCGCCGAAGGAAAGCGTGAAGGAGGGATCCACGGCCATGGCGGGGTTCTGCAGCAGGATCATGAAGGCGGCGACCGGCACGCCGAGCAGGGCGGAGGCGCGGACGCCCTCGCCCATGTAGCCCCACGTGAGCAGGAACAGCGAGTTCATGATGCAGGCGCGCAACGTGGAGGGGCGCGCCCCGGTGATGATGGCGAAGACGACGAGGGCGAAGATGATGAAGGGGACATAGACCTTCTTGGAGACCTTCATCATCACGAAGATGCCGATGAACATGATGGTGATGATGGTGACGTGCAGGCCGGAGACCGCCAGCACGTGGTTGATGCCCGAGGCGCGGAATTCGTCGGCGATGAGCGCGTCGGTGTCCTTGCCCAGATTGACGAGGGGGGGGACGACGGCGCTGTCATAGTCGTCGGAGGCGACGGAGACGGTGTTCTGCATGCCGTAGCGGAGGCCGAGGGTGAGGGCGCCGTGGAAGGCGGAGTTGGGCTGGGGCGTGGTCTGCTTGATCACGCGCACCATCTCGTCGCGGAGATAGAGGGAGAACTCGACGAGGCCGTTGCCTTGGCGGGGCTCCTCGGCGCCCTGCGGTTGGATGATGTGGATGGGCGAGGGGCCGGAAAGCGGGATGCGCAGGCGCATCTGGCCGCCAATGTTGTTGTTCCTCAGGTAGTTGGCCTGGTCGAAGGAACCCTGGTTGGCGGCGTGGGAAGCGCCTTGGAGTTCGCCGGTCATGGCCACATCGTAGCCGTAGGCATCGGAGCGGGCGAACCGGGCATAGTCGGGGGTGACCGGATCGACGGTCAGGCGGATGTTCTGCCGGTCCACCGGGAGATAGGGGCCGCCGGGCTGGTACTGGATGTAGGCGGGCGTGATGGACAGGACCGTCTTGAAGGAATAGACCCAAGGGTCGGCGGTGATGCGGCCCAGCACGCCAACGGGGACGACATTGCGCCCGGAGCGGGCAAACAGGCTGACATTGTTCTCCGGCTGGAAGACGCCGATTTTGGAATTGGCGGACGGCTGGTTGAGCAGCTCGACCTTGTCAAGGTGCGTGAAGGGCTGCTCGATCAGGATTTCCGAGCGTTCTCCGGCGGGGATCACGATTTCCTCGCTCTGCTGCGCAAGGTTGAACTGCGTGAAGGCCCAGCGGCCGTCGGCGCCGAGAGTCGGCTTGCCTTCGGCGTCCGCCACGGGCTGCAGGGCTTCGAGGCGGCCGACGAGGCGGAGGCGGATTTCCTCCGTGACCGGGGCGAGGGTCTTGATCTTGAGGAAGGACGTCTGGGAAATGGGGTCGCCGGCCGTCCAGGTGGAGCCTTCCTGCGAAACGGCAAGCGTGCCGATGAGCTGGTCGGGCGACTGGATCATGGCGACATAGCGGGTATAGCCGAAGACCGTCGCCGTCAGGAGCAGGAGGGCCCAGAGCCCCACCTGCATCCGCGTCGCGGGGGTGGCGACGCCATAGGCGGCGAGCTCGTCGTCCGCCGGTTTGCGGAAATGGTGGGCGGCCACAAAGCCGGCGATGGTCAGCAGGCCGAGGATGGCCGTGGCGGTCCACAGGGCGCCGAGGGCCTCGGGCCCCGCGGTGAAGGCCATGGCCAAGCCAATGCCGATGATGAACAGGTAGCAGAAAGCGATGAGTTGGTTGCGTGTCATGGCGTGTGCAGAGGGTTAGGGTTGATCGGCGGCGGGGACATCGGCGGCGGGCAGGGCCAGGACGGCGGGCTGGCCGGGCAGGGCAATGTCCGGATAGTAATCGAGGTTGGACTTCCAAATCGGCGATTCGGCGGGCTGGCCCCGGGCGATGGCGAGGAAAGCCTGGCGATAGGCCGGGTTGAAGGCCGTGACGGCCACGCCCAGCAGGAGGGCGAAAGCCAGGATCTTGGCGAGTTTGGCGGCACCTTGTTCCATGGAAAATCCTTTCTATATGGAAAAAACCACCCGGTTGCGCCGGGCGGAGGGGACGTGAAAAGCGGGATCATCGACCGATAATTGGGCCAAGATTCCCGGCGGGGACGCCGGTCGGCGGAGATTGGCAGCTGCACAGCCTGTGATCATGATCAATTCATTTGATAATAAACGGTTCAGAATACGGTTCCGGATGGAGGTTGGCAATGGTTTCTTTTCCGAAGCGCTGCCGGAGGGCGCGTTCGAGGGCCGAGGCGATGTCGTGGGCTTCGCGCAAGGGCAGGTCGGCCCGGAGGCGGATGTGCAGGTCGATCACCGGCGTGCGGCCGACCATCCGGGTGCGCAGGTTGTGGGGTTCGAGGATGCCGGGGATGCCCCGGGCCATCGCCAGGATCTCCTCGCAGACCTCGGGCCCGAGGTTCTTGTCGGTCAGGGTGCCGACCTGTTCGTGCATGATCTGCCAGGCGATCTTGAGGATGAAGATGCTGACGAAGAGGGCCGCGATGGGATCGAGGATGAGCCAGTCGTTGCCCAGAAACGCGGCGGCCCCGACGCCCGCCGCCGTGGCGATGGACGAAAACGCGTCGGACCGGTGGTGCCAGGCGTTGGCCACCAGCGACGAACTGCCGGTGGCGTGGGCGACCTTGATGGTGGCGCGGTAGAGCCACTCCTTGACGACGATGGACAGGACGGCCGCCCAGAACGCAAAGGCGGAGGGCATGGCCAGCGGATCGCCGTGCATGGCGTGGAAGATGCGCTGGATCGCCGACCCGGCGATGCGGAAGCCCACATAGCCCAGGGCCAGTGCAATGACGGCGGCGGCGAGGGTCTCGTATTTGCCGTGGCCGTAGGGATGGTCCTGGTCCACCGGCTTCGACGAGTAGCGCAGGCCGACCAGCACCGCGATGTCGGTGGCGAAATCCGACAACGAATGCACGGCGTCGGCAATCAGCGCCTGGGAGCGGCCAAAGATGCCCGCCGCGAGCTTGATTCCCGTCAGGACGATGTTGATCCAGATGGACAGGTGCGTGATCTTGCGTTCGGTGGTCATCATGGAGGGCCGCCAGTCTTGGCGCCGGGCGCCGCGGAATCCTTTTGCTTGGCGAGCTGCTCCTTCTCATAGTCCTCGTCGCTCTGCCACCAAGGCTTGCCCTTGGGGGCGGGCTTGGGGTTGATCAGGAGCATATAGACGAACAGGAAGGGGACGCAGGGGATGTAGTAGAGAATGCCGTCCTGGGAGCGCAGGGTCTGCCGGGCATCGAGCGACGCGAGAAAGACCAAATAGAAAATAAAACCGAGGGTGTTGAGGATCCACACGGCGCGCTTGATTCCCGGATTCATTTCGGAACTCTACCCTTGCGGCCCGTGGCTTGGCAACAGGAGATGCGCCATGTCCGCTTGGAGTCCGTCCCGTGCCATGATATAAGCGAACCATGCAAATGGACGGACGCATCCGGGGCTGGTTTCGGGACCACGCCACGTCGCTGGGGTTCTATCTGTACGCGCTGGCGGTGGCCCCGCCGCTTTCCCGCGCCATGAAGGACGCGATGGTCGATTCCCGGACCATCCTGTGGCCCGGCATCCTCCTGTTGGTGGTCCTCCTGCTCGAACCGATCGGCCTGCGCTGGAAAATCCTGTTCCTTCGCCGCCGAAACAACGACGATTCTTTCGAGCCGCAGGGCTCCATGCTGGCGATTTTTTCAGCGGCGACCATCGGGCATATGATCGTCACCCTGTTCCTTGGCATGATGGCGCTGGACGCCTGGGGGGTGGTCGGCGTCGGATCGGAGGGCGCTTCCAATTGGTGGGGAGCCGTAATCGTGGTGCTGATTCTGAAGGAATTCGTTGAACTGTTTGCGTGCGGGGGCATGAGCATGGCCCCGGAATCGCCGGGACACTGGAAGCAACCCGCCGCCGATTTCCTGGTGCTGGCATATGGGTGCGTGGCCTACACGGCGTGGTGGGAGTCCCTCCTCGATCTCGGGGACCTCGCGACCGAGGGCTGGGCCATGAAACTGGCGCTGATTCCTCTTCTGGGCATGCTTTTTATGTTCCTTTATCTGCCCATGCGCCTCCCGTTTCTGCTGGAGGAATATTTTCTGCAGCCAAAGGCCGGCCGGAAGGCGCGGATTTGGACCGAACTGGCCATTGGCGCCGCCTTGGGATTTTATCCGGCATTCTTTTGATGGGCATGGACCCTTCACGAAGGCCATTTCGACGCACTGTTAATTAACTGTGCGTCGAAATTTTATCGTGGAAAATGGACGGAAAGTCCGTGGCCGGCGAAAGGCTGGATTTGGATTCTGGCTTTCCAATGGGGGGCCGGATCCGGATACTGGGCGCATGAATAAATCGGTATGGCTCGGGTTGGTCGTTGTGTTGGCCGTGTCGGTTCGCGCCGAAGAGGTTTTTCCCCGCGAGGGGTGGGCCGAGGCCCCGAATCCGCTGGCGTCGGAGTTCGCGGAGAAGGGCGGGATGCTGGTGGCCTACATGGGGCCGTATCCCAAGAGCTTCAACTATTATCTCGACCAGAACACGATGTCCGCCGAACTCTTCGGCCAGTTCTACGAGACGCTCCTGGCGCAACATCCCGTCACGCTCGAGATGGAGCCGATGCTGGCCGACCGTTGCACGCTGGGCGGCGACCTCAAAACATTCACCTTCCACATGGATCCGCTCGCCCGTTGGAGCGATGGAACGCCCGTCACCGCGGAGGATGTGCGCTGGACGTTTGAGACGATCATGGATCCGAAGAGCCTGACCGGCCCGCACAAGATCGGTCTCGAGCGGTTCGAGCCGCCCGAGGTGCTCGACGAAGCCACCATTCGGTTTGTCGCGAAGGAAGTGCACTGGGAGAATCTGCTGACGCTGGCGGGCTTGCAAGTGCTTCCGAAGCATGCGTTCGAGGGCCGGGATTTCAACCTGCAGAACTTCGAATTCCCCGTGGTGTCGGGGCCGTATCGGCTCGGCGAGATCAAGGAAGGCATCCAAGTCTCGCTCGAACGCCGCACCAATTGGTGGGCGGGTGAACTGCCGCGTTTTCAAAAGGTCGCGAACTTCGACCTTCTGCGCTTCCGGTTTTTCGAGGAGCGCGACAACGCGTTCGAGGCGTTCAAGAAGGGCGAAATTGACCTGTTCCCCGTCTATACGGCGCATGTGTGGGCCAACCAGACGAGCGGCGAGAAATTCGACCGGAACTGGATCGTGAAGCAGCGGATCGAGAACCAAAACCCGGTGGGCTTCCAGGGCGTGGCCCTGAACCTGCGCCGGCCGCCGCTGGACGACCTGCGCGTGCGCCTCGCCCTGGCGCATCTCTACCACCGCGAGAAGATGAACGAGACGCTGATGTACAACGCCTACCTCCTGCACCGTTCCTACTTCGAGGATCTCTACGATGGCGCGCATCCGTGCGAAAACGAGCCCATTCCCTTCGACAAGGAAAAGGCCCGCGCCCTGCTCGCCGAGGCCGGATGGCAGGCCGATCCCGCCACGGGCCTGCTCGCGAAGAACGGGCAGCCCCTCCGCCTGCGCTATCTCTCCCGCGGTTCCACCGACGACAAGTTCACGGCCATCTTCCAGGAGGATTTGAAGGATGTCGGCATCGAACTGGTCGTGGACAAGAAGGACTGGGCGGCGTGGACGAAGGATATGGACGAATACCATTTCGACCTGACCTGGGCCGCGTGGAGCGCTGGACTCTTCAAGAATCCCGAAAGCATGTGGGCCTCGAAGGAGGCGGACCGCCCTTCGGGGCAGAACATCACGGGCTACCAGAATCCCGAGGTGGACGCCTTGATCGACGCGCAACGGACCGAGTTCGATGTGCAGAATCGCCACGATCTCGTGCGGAAGATTGACGCGATCCTGGCCAAGGACATTCCCTACGTCCTGCTTTGGTACACCCGGGGCACGCGCCTGCTGTGGTGGAACAAGTTCGGGATGCCCGCCGCCCCCCTTGGCAAATACGGCGACGAACGCGCCGCGCACGCCTATTGGTGGTACGATCCCGATGCCGCCGCCGACCTCGCCCACGCCATGAAGACCGG
>DMJA01000145.1 GCA_003451935.1 Verrucomicrobiota bacterium
GTGCCGCTGTCCATCGAGGCGCAGATGGAAAGCAAGCTGATCATGCTGGCGCCGAACAACATCTTCTCGCCGTCGAGCGGCAAGCCGATCACGACGCCGACGCAGGACATCGCGCTGGGCTGCTACTACCTGACGGTGGATTCGCAGCAGGAGCGCCTGCGCGCGCGCCAGCCCAAGGTGCCGGGGGCCATCGAGCATCTGCCGATCTTTGGCGACGCCCAGGAGGTCCACACGGCCTACGACGAAGGCGCACTCAAGGTGCACGACCGCATCCGCTTCAAGAATCCAGACTATCAGGTCGAGACCAAGTACGGGGTGAAGGACCAGTCGGTCATCACCACGACCGTCGGCCGCGTCTTCTTCAATGAAATCTGGCCGGAAGGCATGGGGTTCTTCAACATTCCGGTGCCCAAGAAAAAACTCGAGGAACTGATTCGCCGCTGCTATCAGGTGGCCGGCCACGAGGAGACCGTCAAGACCCTCGACCGCGTGAAGGACCTGGGGTTCGAACATGCGACGCTGGCGGGCATTTCCATCGGCATCGTGGACATGATCGTGCCGGATGCCAAGCCCAAGACCATCGAGGCCGCGCGCAAGTCGCTGGCCGAGGTCGAGGCGCAATATCGCAAGGGCATCATCACCGACGGCGAACGCTACAACAAGATCATCGACATCTGGACCCATGCGACGGACGAAATCGCCGGGCAGATGTTCCGGGCGATGGAATTCAACGAGTCGCGCACCGACGTGAATCCGCTGTTCATGATGGTGGATTCCGGCGCGCGCGGCAACCGGCAGCAGATCCGCCAGCTGGCGGGCATGCGCGGCCTGATGGCCAAGCCCTCNNCTCGACGCACGGCGCCCGCAAGGGATTGGCCGACACCGCGCTGAAGACCGCCGACTCCGGCTACATGACCCGCAAACTGGTGGACGTGTCGCAGGACGTGATCGTGGTCGAGGAGGACTGCGGCACGCTCAACGGCATCGAAGTCCATGCCATCATGCAGGGCGATGAAGAGTTGGTTCCGCTGGCCCAGCGCATCCTGGGCCGCACCGCGGTGGACGACATCCGCGACCCGCGCACCAACGAGATCATCGTGGCCGCCGGCTGCGAGATCGACGAGAAGGTGGTCGAAAAGATCCGCCGCGCCGAGCTCGAAAGCGTGAAGATCCGCAGCGTGCTCACCTGCGAGTCGAAGCGCGGCATCTGCGCCAAGTGCTATGGCCGCAATCTGGCCAACGGCCGCCAAGCGGTGCTGGGCGAGGCCACCGGCATCATCGCGGCGCAGTCCATCGGCGAACCGGGCACGCAGCTGACGATGCGGACGTTCCACATCGGCGGTACCGCCAGCAGCACCTTCAAGCAGCCGGAAATCGTGGTCAAGCACGACGGCGTGGTGAAGTACGAGGAACTCTACACGGTTCCGGGGCCCGAAGGCGTCGACCCCGCGGTGGGGGCCCACTACATCGTGCTGAACAAGAGCGGCATGGTCGTCCTATATGACAAGGATGGACGCGAAATCGAGCGCCATACCGTCCCGCTGGGCAGCATATTGGCGGTCGCCGATGGTGCGCCCGTCAAGAAGGGCACCTCGCTGGCGAAGTGGGATCCCTACAACGTGCCGATCCTGAGCGAATACTCCGGCAAGGTGGATCTGCGGGACTTCATCATGGGCGTCACCGTCCGCAAGGAAAAGGACGAGGCGACGGGCATGGAAGACCTCGTGATCCTGGAGCACCGGGAGGAAATCCATCCGCAGCTGCTCATCCGCGATTCCTCGGATCCCAAGAAGATCCTGGCCTCCTACACGATGCCGGCTGGCGCGCACGTGGTGGTGGACAAGGGCGAGGCGGTCTATGCCGGCGAGGTGGTCGCCAAGACCCCGCGCAAGCAGGCCCGCACCAAGGACATCACCGGCGGTCTGCCGCGCGTGGCCGAACTGTTCGAGGCCCGCAAGCCGAAGGACGCCGCCGAAATCGCCAAGATCGACGGCCTCGTCGAAATGGGCGGACACGCCCGCGGCCGGCGCAAGCTGCTCGTCCGCGACGCCATCACGGGCGACACCGAAGAGCATCTGATTCCGCTGAACAAGCATATCGTCGTCTATGCCGGCGACCATGTGAAGAAAGGCCAGCCGCTGACGGAAGGTCCCGTGGTCCCGCAGGAAATCCTCGAGGTTTGCGGTCCGCAGGAGTTGCAGGAATACCTGGTCAACGAAGTGCAGGAGGTCTATCGCCTCCAGGGCGTCGAAATCAACGACAAGCACATCGAGATCATCGTGCGCCAGATGCTCCGCAAGGTCCGCATCTCCGAACCCGGCGACACCGGCTTCCTCTGGGGCGAGCAGATCGAGAAGAAGACGTTCCTCGAAGTCAACCGGCGCGTCGCCGAAGAGGGCCGCAAGCCCGCCGAGGCCACGCCGTTGCTCTTGGGTATCACAAAGGCCTCGCTTGAGACGGAGAGCTTCATCTCCGCCGCGTCCTTCCAGGACACGACGCGCGTGCTGACCGACGCGGCCACCTTGGCCCGCATCGACAACCTGCACGGGTTCAAGGAAAACGTCATCATGGGTCATGTGATCCCCGCCGGAACGGGCTTCTCGATGTATCGCAACATCAAACTCGTGCCGCTCGCGGAGCCGATTGCGGCCGAAGAGTTGCTGGGCGACCAGTTGCCGACCATTCCTGTGGCCGAGTCGACCGAATCCTGATGCCCCTTCCGGAAGCGCCCGCTTCCGTGCAACGGCCCGGCTTCTGCCGGGCCGTTTTTTTGTCCGCGCAATGCCCATAAAGGTATAAATTGATTCCCTCCTGCCAAGGCTGTTTGCTACACTTTTCACATTAATGAGCGATGCCATGAAATCCAGCCCCCTCCGGGTTTTGTTTGTCAACCGCATGGCCTGTCTTGAACGGGGCGGGGGGGAGACGTTCGATCTGGAGATTTCCCGCCATTTGGCCACGGCAGGTGCGCAGGTTCTTTTCCTGAGCGGGGCACCCCTCTTCGGCCCGCCGCCCATGCCGATGGCCGGTGCAAGGGTGCTGCATACGCCTTGGTTGCGCTGGTTCCCGTGGGATAAGGTCAAGGGCGGCTGGCGGGTGCGCAAGCTGGAGTTCGACTGGTTCGAATGGCGTGCCGCCCGCTGGGTGGCGAAACATGCGGCCGAATTCGACGTCATCCAGGTCTGCGAGCTGCCCAATCTGGTTTATTGGCTCAAAAAGCGCGGCGTGAAAACGCCCGTTGTGATGCGCCTGACCGCACCGAATTATTACGATCCGCGCGGCGGCGTGCCCTTGGCGGATGCCCTGATCGCCAGCGGCACCAGCATCCAGAAGTTGCGGGATCTGGGCTTGGAGGTGGCGGATATCCCCAACGCGGTGGATGCGGATTTGTTCCGTCCACAACCCTCGGATTTCCGGAAAAAACACGGCATCGGCGCTGGTGAGTTCGTGGCGCTGTACGTGGCTCGGTTCCAAGCCTTCAAGAACCATCAAATGCTGCTGGAGGCCTTTGCGCGCTTTGCGAAAGACCGCCCCGCCTCGCGGCTGGTGCTGGCCGGCAGCGGACCCTTGCGGGAACGGACGGAGCAACAGGCCCGCGAGCTCGGCATCGCGGACAAAGTCCTGTTTCTCGGGGAAGTGCCTTTCCAGGAGCTGCCCGGCGTGTATGCCGCCACCGATGTGAAAGTCATTTCCAGCGACTACGAGTCGTTCTGCTTTGCCGCGATCGAGGCGATGTCCACGGCTCTTCCAGTGCTCACGACGGACTGCGCGTGGGTGCCCCGGCTGGTGGCGGAAGACGCCGGCATCGTCGTGCCCGTCGGCGACGCCGAAGCGTTCGCCGCCGGCCTGAAAAAACTGGCCGACAACCCCGCCCTGCGCCAGCGCATGGGCGCCGCCGGCCGCCAGCAGGTCCTCGAACGCCACACGTGGCCCACCAGCGCGGAAAAGCTGATGGCGTTGTATGGCCGGCTGGTGGAAAAACGCTTGATGCCAGTCGCCACTCCACAAGGGAATGCGCATGCTTGAGTTGTTCAAGAAAGTTGCAGGTCCACTGGTGGGATATACTGAGATTCCCTGGACCCGCGTGGTGATGAACCGCGAAACTTTGGAATGGGTGAAAGTTCTCGATACGGCGCATATGGATGCGCTGGAGATTTCTGGCGAATACTGGAAGAACAAGGTCCCATTCAAGTCCTATCGGACCGCTTGGTATCCGGAATACGACGTGTGCGAGAAGCCGTTGCCGGACCCCTGCGACATCATCTTCGCCGAGCAGGTGTTCGAGCATCTGCTCTATCCGCTTCGCGCCGCGCGGAATATCCATCAGATGTTGCGCGCGGGCGGCTATTTTCTCCTAACAACGCCTTTTCTCTTCAAGATCCATGCCTCGCCAACCGACTGCACCCGATGGACGCCCCAGGGGATGGCGTATTTTCTGGAAGAGGCGGGATTCAACCGCGACCGGGTTCGCGTGGGTTTCTGGGGCAACCGCGCGTGCGTAAAGGCTTCGCTGGCCGGACGGAACTATTGCCGCCGGATCCACAGCTTGAAAAACGAGCCGGATTTTCCGGTGGTGGTCTGGGCGCTTGCTCAAAAATAGGGGGAAGCCGATGAAAGGATATGAATCCTATTTCTACTCCAACCGCTATGAAGGGACCGCGCAGGCTGCGAGCCGAATTCTGGATTTGGTTCTGCCGCGCATTCCCCCGGTTCGGTCCGCCTTGGATGTGGGGTGCGGGGTGGGCGCGTGGTTGTCCGTCTTGCAGGAGCGGGGCGTAGGGGATATCGTGGGCATCGACGGGGCCTGGGTCGATGAGAAGCTGCTGCGAATTCCCGCGGACAAGTTTCGGCGGGCCGATCTGTCGGGCCCGTTGAAGTTGGAGCGGAGATTCGATCTGGCGATTTCCCTGGAGGTGGCCGAGCATCTGCCGGCGTCGCGCGCGCAGGGATTCGTCGAGGAGCTGGCGGCGGCCTCCGATTTCGTGCTGTTTTCCGCCGCGATTCCGTTTCAGGGCGGCTATCACCACGTCAACGAGCAGTGGCAATCCTATTGGGCGGACCTGTTCGCCCGCCGCGGCCATGCGGTGCGGGATTGGGTGCGGCCTCGCCTTTGGGAGGACAAGTCCATTCCCGTCTGGTATCGGGAGAACCTTTTGCTGTTTGTCGCGGAGAACCGATTGCCCGATCTCCAGCCTGCGCCCGACAGCTCGCCGGATGTGGCCTTGCCGTTCGACTTGGTCCATCCGGAGGCTTACCTGTCGAAGGTGGATCCGGTTTCGGTGCGCTATGGGTTGAGCTTGGCCAAGCGGGCATTGAAGAAACGGTGGAGCAAAGCCTGATGTGGCGGCGGCTGGAACAGCTGAAGATCCGCGCGAACCGCTGGGTGCGGCGCAAGACCGCGTGGGCCGGCATGCGGCGGGTGGACAACCGGCCGATTCCGGAGTGGAAACCGGACGAGGTGTGGATGGTCGTGGTTTGCCGGAACGAGGCGCTGCGGCTGCCGTTCATGTTGAAATATCATTTCGACCTGGGGGTATCGCGGGTGCTGCTGGTGGACAACGATTCGACGGACGGCACGCGGGAACTGGCGGCCGCCGATCCGCGCATCCACGTGTGGACGTCGAAAGAGCGCTACAAGGGGCCGCTTTATTGGCAGGAGCCCTTGCTCCGGCGTTTTGCCGTTGGTCGCTGGTGCCTAGTGCTGGATGCCGACGAACTGTTCGTCTGTCCGCAGATGGACCGCCTGAAACTGCCCGATTTGGCGAGGGAGCTGGAAGCAGAAGGTTCGGCCGCGCTTCATTGCCTCTTCCTGGAGATGTTTTCGCGCGAGCCCATCGGGCAGATGAACTACCGGGCGGGAGAGGATTTGCGGACGGCGGCGCCGTGGTTCGATGCGGACGGCTATGTCCGAAAGAAATACCATCGGGTGTTCGACGGGGAAGCGCCGGATTTCATTTACATGGGCGGCACGCGCGGACGTATGTTCCACGAGGAATTCGGGTGTTCGAAATATCCGTTCTTCAAGTATTCGCCGGAGATGTTTTTCCGCCGGGGGCTGCACACGGTCGAAGGGGCGCGGATTTCCGGGGCGCAGGGGGCGGTTCTGCATTTCAAGTATTTGCAGGATTTCAAGGAAAAGGCGTTTCGCGAGGCGGAGCGGGGGGTGTATTGGAACGCCTCAGCGGAATACAAGGCCTATGCCGAGCGGTTCCGGAAGGAGGGCGATTTCTCTTTGTGGCATGCCGGGGCGAAGAAATACGAGGGCTGGCGGCAGTTGGTCGAACTGGGGCTGATGAAGGGCGATTTCGGCATGGATGCAGACAAATTGAATCAGAACTCATGAACTCATGAATATTGCCAAGAATGTGGGGCTGGCGGCAGGGGTGGCACGCCATGACACTTGGGCCGTTGCCGGAGCGCGGGCATCTTGCCCGCATATTGAAATCCGTTGTACCAAGGTGCGGGGAAACCTATAGTGGCGCTTCGAATGGGAAGCGCACATCCAAACCAGGCCGGGCAGGCAGGGCGAGACCAAAGGCGGGCGGCATGAGCCTCTGGGCCTTCCGCTGCGTGCTTTGGTACATCTGCGTGCTACTGGTGCAGCCGCAGAACCGGTTCACGTTCCTGTGGCCGCTGCACATCGCGGACATCTCGTTCATTATGGCGGTGGGGCTGCACATCCTGTCGTCCATGGAGCGGCGGCGGTCCCTTGTGCGCATGGGGCCGGGGACCATCTTGGCGTTCACCCTGTTGTTTTTCGCCTCTTTGTCCCAGCATTTCGGGGTGTATCAGATTTCGCCGGCTTGGAACAACTATCTGGACATCATCGTCAAAAATTCGCTGCTGCTTATCTTGGTGGAGGCGATGGCGACGTCGGTGGAGCGGGTATGGGCCGTGCAGATGGTCACGCTCTTCTCGACGCTGTGGTGGGTGAAGGGGGGGGTGCGCCTGTCGGCGATGAGTGCCACCTATTCAGGGGACCGCCTGATGGGCGCGGCCGTCTCCATGATTGAGAATCCGAACAGCTTCGCCTACATGATGTGCGTCTTCCTTCCTCTTTATCTTTATGCCTACCAGCAGGCAAAACAGAAATGGATCAAATGGTTCTTTTTGGCCTGTGCCCTGGCGGCAGTCTACATCGTCTTCCAAACGGGCAGCCGGACCGGATTGCTGACCTTGATTGTGATGGGGGCCTTCTTGTTGCCCTTCTATGGTCGGCATCATTTCAGGGCCATGGTGGTCATCGTTGTAGCGCTGATTTTCCTCTTCCCGTTGACGGGCGAAAAAAACATGCAGCGGTTTCTCACCATTCCCCAGTCCGTGGCCTCATTCCTTGGCGGCGAAGAAAAGGAACGGACCGGCCCGAAAAGCCAAGATGAGCAGAGCGCCGACGAGCGGCAGGCAAAGAATCACGACACGTGGGGGCTCATCAAGGAGTATCTGATTTTCGGGGTGGGGGTGAATCCGGATTCAAGCCGGTATGCCGGGCGCTTTCCGATGGCGACAGGCCAGGTGCATTGTGAAATCCTGATGGCGGGGCGCCAGATGGGAATCATCGGGATGGGCATGTATGCGGGTTTCATCGGCATTATTTTTTTGGGGGGCAACTGGGTGCGGCGAAAAGCCAGACATTGGCCGGCCGTGCGGGACTTGGGGTGGACCTTTCAGATGCAGGCCGTGGCCATTGCCGTGGGCGGGGCGTTCAGTCCGCTGCCGTGGCATCCGCCGATGATGATTTTTGCGGGTTCCGTGTCCGCGCTGGTCGGCATTTTGAAGGCGGAGAGGGAAGCCGAGATGGAGCGGCTGGCAGGAGTGCGGCAGGGCCATGCTGTTTAACTCCTACGAGTTCATCTTCTGCCTGCTGCCGATTACGCTGGCGGGCTATTTTCTGCTGCTGCCCAAGGCGTGGAGGCATGGCTGGCTGGCACTGTGCAGTTTTGTGTTCTACGGTTGGTGGGACTACCGCTATTGCGGGTTGCTGCTGCTGGCGATTTGCATCGATTATTTCGCCGGGGGACGGATTGCGGCCACGCCGGATCCGGCGAAGAAGAAACGTTGGTTGCTGGTGTCGATCTGCAGCGATATGGGCATGCTTGGTTTTTTCAAGTATTACGATTTGGGGGCCTCGACGGCCAATGCGCTGGCGCAGTGGTCGGGGGGGGGCGAATTGTTGCCATTACTACATCTAGTCCTGCCGGTGGGCATTTCGTTCTACACGTTCCAGTCGATGAGTTATTCCATCGACATTTATCGCGGCCAGGCCCGACCGGCCAAGAGTTTAACCGACTATGCCTGTTATGTGTCCCTGTTCCCCCAGCTGGTGGCAGGGCCGATCGTGCGCTACCACGAGATCGACGGCCAGCTTCGAGTGCGCACCCACACTTGGGCGAAGGCCGGCGCCGGCATCGTCTTGTTCGTGCTGGGGCTGTCCAAGAAAGTGCTCCTGGCCGATGCCGTCGCGCCCATGGCGGATTGGGGATTTTCCCAGGCGTCCATCGGTTTGGCCGGGGCTTGGAGCAGCCTGGTGGCTTACAC
>DMJA01000151.1 GCA_003451935.1 Verrucomicrobiota bacterium
GAACTCATGAACTCATGAAAACCGCCGAAGAATTTCAGCAGGAAAACAGGAGAAGGATATCTCTCGCAGAGGCACAGAGAAACGGATGGTCTCGGGGAAGGGCGAGAGGCGGGTTTCCGACCCGGACTCCGCAGTGCTGCGTCCCAACCTTCCGGACCTGTTTTCCTGTGTTTCCTGTTTTCCTGCTTAGGGTTTTGATTCCTCGGCGGCGGCGAGGTTCTGGAGAAGGATTGGAGCGTCGGGGGCGTATTGGAGAGCTTGGCGCCAATAGCCGATGGCCTTGTCCTTCTCGCCTTCCTGCATGGCGAGGGCGCCGAGGTTGTTGAGGACCTCGGGCTGGGCGGGGTTGATGGCGAGGCTTTCGCCCCATTGCTCCAGCGCCGGGCCGACATGCCCCCGCTTCACCAAGATCATCGCCGCCCGGTTGCGCGCATTCACGTTCTGGGGATAAAGCTGGATGATGGCCGCGTAGGTGTCCAGCGCGCCGGATTCGTCGCCAACCAATTCCTGCGCATGCGAGAGGTTGGAGAGCGCGTCCTCGTGGCCGGGGGCGATCTCCAGCGCCTTGCGAAAATGCCGGATCGCGCGGGGATAATCCTGCTTCTCCGCCGCGCGGATGCCGGCCTGCAGCGCGGCCGACAGCAGCCCCGTTTGATCTCGCCGGACGATGGGCGCCAGCAGATTCTCCACCGGAGCGAAATCGTCGGTCAACACGCATTCTCCATTCCGCGCCCGCAGGTCGGCAAAGTCCGCCGCCGACAGCACAAACCCGCGAAAATCCACGGGATGCCGCAAACAGGCTGGAACATTCGTCTCGTTGATTTCGGAAAATCCGGCCGCCCAGACCGTCGTGTCGCGCTGATCCAGCGCCCGGGTCGTGGAAACGGCCGCCACGTGGGGAAAGGCCTTGCGCAGGGTTTGGTTCACGGCGTTCATGAATTTGCCTGATTCGAAGACATCCACCGTGTTCATGATGAACAGGCCGTCCGGCTTGAGCAGCGCCCGCACGTCTTCCGCGAACTCCAGCGTGGTGAGATGGTACGGCACCGTGTAATCGCTGATGGAATCGCAGATCACGAAATCGAACAAGGGAACGCTGCCGGGGGCCTCGCGATTCTTGCGAACCGCGTCGGCAACGTAGTTGCGCGCGTCCATGTGGTGGATTTGGATGGGAGCGTCCGATGCCAATCCAAACGCCTCCTGCGCCGCGCGGGTGACGACGGAATCAATCTCGACCGCGACGATTTCGCTGCCGGGACGCGCCACGAACAAATGCTGGGGATAGGCATACCCACCGCCGCCAAGGCACAAAAGGCGAATCGGGTTGGCATTGAGGCCCTTGGCATTGTTGACATATCCCTCATAGAGCCGGTGGTAGGGATATTGCAGTTCCCCGGGATGCGCCAAATCGATTTCACTATGCCGCAGCTTGTCTTGGTAAAAGCTGCGATGGGAAGGCCGGGCCGAATCCGCCGTCACCGTGAGGGTCTGGTACTGCGTTTCATCGAAGAAGATGGCGTTGTCTTCGGCCGGCGCGTCGCGCAGCTTGAGAACGCGGGCGACAGAGGCAACGCTTTTGCCCGGCAGAAGGGCCAGAAGGAAGAGACCGAAGAAGACGCCGAGGCCGAGGGCGGCGCCTGCGGCGGCGCGGGGGCCGACAGGATGGCCGTGGCGACGGGAGGAGAACACATAGGCCAGGCCCAGCGCGGCCAGCAGGAGGGCCATGCCCACGACGATCCGCACGCTGCCCATCCATGCCGTCAGGTAGAAGCCGGTCAGGAAGGTGCCGGCGATGCTGCCGACGGCGTTCCAGGCGTAGAGCGTGCCGATGGCGCGACCGACGTGCGCCGCACGCTCGATGGCCACCTTGGCGACCATGGGGCTGATGGTGCCCAGCACGGTGGCCGGCAGCAGAAACGCCCAGGCCATGTGCAGCAGGATCCGCACCGGCCACGACTGGCCCATCAGAAACGCCGACGAGCCCGCCCACGCGTTCAGCCACAGGATGGCGATGCACGCCGCCGCCCCCGCGAAGAACATCGCCGCGATGCGCCGCGGCAGGTTCTGCGCCGCGTCGGCCATGCGTCCGCCAAGATAGTTGCCCAGGCTCATCCCCGCCAGAATGACGCCCAGCACGCCCGTCCAGGTGTAGAGCGACGAGCCCAGATAGCGCGCGATCAGGCGGCTGGCGACCAGCTCGACGGTCATCAGGGCCGCGCCGGTGAGGAAAACAGTGGCGTTCAGCCAGCAAGTGCGTCGGGGGGTGCTCATGGGCGGAAAGAATAGCGGAAAGAGAAGGAACAGCCAACAGATGAATCGGAACTCATGAACTCATGAAAACAGTCGGTGAATTTCAGCAGGAAAACAGGAAACAACAGGAGAACAGGAGCCGGACATCTCTCACAGAGACACAGAGGCACGGAGAAAATCCAGGAGCTTCGAGGGGAGGCTTGGCCCGGGATGAAGATCGGAGGATGTTCACCCCCACGATACCGGCGGCTCCTCTGTGTCTCTGTGCCTCTGTGCGAGACATCCTCGGCTCCCGCCCCCTTTGCGGTCTTTGCGACTTTGCGAGAGGATTTCTGCGGGGTTGGCGCTTCCCTTTTGTTCTGGGGCGGCGGGACCGACGGGCAGGATGCCCGCGCTCCGGCAACGGCCCACAACAACCAGATTGCAAAAAACCCCGGCCGGTTTCCCGGTCGGGGTCGCATTCGCGCTAGGCGAAAATTAGGAACGACGACGGCGGATCGCCATCACCAGCGCGCCCAGGCCCAACAGGCCCATCGTCGCCGGCTCGGGAATCGCCGTGATCTGCGTGTCCGGCTGGAAACCGGCCGAGCCAGTATCCAAATTGAAAACCTGCGGCCCGCCCATGGCGGTATAAGCCGTATCGAGAGCCAACACCGGCGTCTCAAAATACCACGAACCATTCGCGGGGGTGCCTTCGAACACACGCTGATAGACAAATCCTTCCGTTGCCCAGCCCAAATCCTCATAGACCTGGTCTCCAGACTGCCAAAGCATCCAATCGTCCCAAGTCGTATTGTAAGGGGCATCGTTAGCCGAGCCGCCACCTATGGCAATTTCGCGCTGGCCCCAAACGACATCGTCGCCATAGACATAGTCGCCATTGATGCCGCCCGCAGTGGGAATGGTGCCAACAGGAATGGGTTCGACCAAATTGTCCGCACCCGCATAGATAAGTTGCCAAATCGCATTATAAGTGCCGAGCAGGTTGTTCGCTGACGGATAGTCCGTTGTATTCGGAGCATCGTGAACATACGCCCCATAAACAGTCGTCCATGAGATACCCACCGCGGCGGTAGCAACGGTCGTCGCGACAGCCAAGGCGAAAATCGCCAACAGGAATTTCTTCATCGTCATTCTCCTTGAGTTTCTTTTTAAAGGGTTCGTCAATTTTCTAGTTTAGGGCCAAGTGTAAGGCTTGGCATTCGTCCAAATGGAAGGAGCACCAGCATCCTTCAGGAAAAAACCTTCCGATGCCACCACTACACGGTTTGTGAGAGCGCCCCATCCTTTGGAGCTTTTAGTTCCAGGATTCCATTTTTGAAGCGTGGCATCCCAGAAGTACACTACAGAATTCACTGCGGCGTTAGAGGCCACCGCAGAATCGCCAAACTTAAAATCAACGGGATAGGGATTGGCCACGGTGCCCAATGCATTGTCACCTACAATAGCACGAGTTAGCGCAGTATCCGCAGGCACTTCACCAGTAATCGTCACTTCCACATCGCTGACGGCGGCAGCATCCCCCTTCAAGAAAAAGGCTTCGCCAGCGACAACCACACGATTGCTGAGCGCTCCCCAACCTTTGGAGCTTTTAGTACCAGGATTCCATTTCTGCAGGATAGGGTCCCAAAAATACACCACAGAATTCACTGGTGCCTCAGCGGCGACGGAGGTCGCACCGAAAAGGTTGGAACTCGCGGTCATACTGTTGAGGGGAATGCTCATGGTAACAAGATCACCCCCGGCCGGCAGAGTCTTTTTGATATACCCGACGGCGTTGGCGCTCAGGACTTCCTGGGCGGATGCGGCGATGACAGAAGCGGCGAGCGCTCCGACGATCGAAATCCACAGTGTCTTTTTCATGGTTCTCTCCCTATTCTTTTTTTTAAATCTGTGCAAGGCCAAATCCCGAGACCTCTTCCACTGTCAAAGAAGATACGGGAAGGGGGCACTAGGTGTCAACACCTATGCTCGAGATTTCCTTTTATTATAAAAATCTCACAACTCAATGCCGCAGAGGAGGATGCGTTTCTGTTTCTGAATTCAGGAGCCAGAATTCAGGATTCAGGCATGGAAATGGAGCCTTTCAAAAGGTAGGGACGGCTCTACGAGCCGTCCGATATCTTCATTGCCGGACGCCTCATAGAGGCGTCCCTACCCTCCCGGCCCTTCCGATCCACGATTCCAGACCCAGACGCAGTTGCGAATCCTTGCCGGATTCCGGCTCACCCGGAGAGTTCACCCTACCCAACTCCGGTTCTTGGCTTTGGGTATGGAACGCGCCCAAAGAAAAACGCAAGGGAGGCGGAGCTCCCTTGCGTGGTGGCGCACGTTTCTGCGCGGATTACTTCTTCGCGGGGACGGGGGTCTTGGCGTACTCGATCGCGAAGCCGGCGTAGAACGCGGCGGCGCGGGTCAGGTGCTCGATGTCGATCTCCTCGTTCGGGAAGTGCGCGAACTTCTCGTGGCCGGGGCCGAAGCCGATGACCGGGATGCCGTACATGCCGCAGATGGACACGCCGTTGGTGCTGAACACCCAGTAGGACACGACGGGTTCTTCTTCGAGGGCGGCCTTGTAGCCGGCGACGGCGCTGGTGACCTGCGGAGTCGTCTCCTCGATGTGCCAGGTGGGATAGTATTTCTTGGTGGGATAGACCAGGCCCGTCCAGCTCGGCACGGAGTATTCCAGCACGCGGACCTCGGCCCCGGCCTTCTGCACGCTCGGCAGGGCCTTCAGTTCGGCGACGCTGGTCTGTTCGTTCTCGCCCGTCGTCAAGCGGCGGTCGAGGTGGATCGTGCAGCTATCGGCCACGGCGCACAGGCTCGGCGAGGTCGAGCGGATGTGGCTGATGGTGACCGTGCCCTTGCCGAGGGGCTGCTTGGGCGGGAGGCTGGCGTTGAGCTTCTCGATGTCCTTGATGATGTCGGCCATCTTGTACACGGCGTTGACGCCGCGCTCGGGGGCCGAGCCGTGGCAGGACACGCCCTTGGTTTCGATTTCGATCTCCATGCGGCCGCGGTGGCCGTGGTAGATCTGCAGGCTGGTCGGCTCGGTCGAGACGACGACTTCGGGGCGCAGCTTGGTTTCCTTGACGATGTACTGCCAGCACAGGCCGTCGCAATCTTCTTCTTGCACGCTGGCGACCACCCAGATGGTCAGCTCCTTGGGCACCAGGCCCAGTTCCTTCAGCATCGCGATGCCATAGACGGAGCTGGCGATGCCGCCCTTCTGGTCGGTGGTGCCGCGGCCGTAGACCTTGCCGTCCTGGATGATGGCGGGATAGGGCTTCACCTTGTTCCAGAGGGTGATGTCGCCGATGTCCACGGTGTCGCAGTGGCCGTCGAAGGCGATCACGCGCGGCCCGTTGCCGATGCGGCCGAGCAGGTTGCCCATGCCGTCGATGACGACCTCGTCGTAGCCGAGTTTCTTCATCGCGGCGGCCATGAACTTGACCACGTCGCCCTCCTGGCTGCTCAGGGAGGGGATGCTCACGATGTCCTTCAGGAAATTCGCGATCGCGCCTTCGCGCTTCTTGGCTTCCGCGTACAGTTTCGAATTCATTTTTTCTTCTTCTCCTTGCTTGCTTACAGGTTCTTCAGCAGGCCCGTGGCCGCGTTGAACTGGTTGATCAGCTTGTCCCACTCGGCGACCTGCGCCGGGTCGAAAACGCTCTTCCAGAAGTCCTCGTCCCAGAGCTCGCGCAGCTCTTCGCTGGTCTTGCCTTGCTGCTCGACCCAGGTGAA
>DMJA01000189.1 GCA_003451935.1 Verrucomicrobiota bacterium
CGCGTGACGCTTGTTTGCGACAAATCGCGATCGCAGGAAATCAAGGCCTTGTTGGCGAAACTGCGCACCCAGAAGGACCGGGACGCGATACTTTAAGAAACAGAACCCCCAACCAACAGGAGACACGACCATGAAATATCTGTGCACCGTGTGCGGCTATGTGTATGACCCCGCCACCGGCGATCCCGACAGCGGAATCGCTCCCGGCACCCAGTTTGAAGACATTCCCGATTCCTGGGTCTGTCCGGTCTGCGGAGTGGGCAAAGATTCCTTTGTGCCGCAAGACTGAGATCGGGTTTTCATTCCATTCATAGCAAGCCCGGTTCCGCCATTCGGAACCGGGCTTGCTTTTACGATGCAACCCACCGACTCCGCTTATTGTGACGGCTGTTGCATTAAGCATGGATGGAGGCAGCGCGCCTCGTAGTGGGGCGGAATTTCGAGGGAAATGCGACGGCATGCCGGTGCGGAAAATTGACATGGAAAGGGTCCAGGTTCGGAACGCACCAACCGTTGAATTTTGGATGGCGGGAAGGCCAACCTATAGGGTGCGCGCCAGGACGTACGGCGGTGGGTATCGGGCTCGCCGGAACGAATAAGGAACCGAATAAAAATTCGACGTTTGGACGGCAGGTCACGGGGTACGGCAACGGATGCAATCCAGAGGCGAAGTTTGGATCTGGCCAGAAGGATTTGAATCAAAACCCCGGCGGCGACCACTGAACGGCGAACGGCAGACCATAACGACAATCCATTAGAGCCAGCCCCAATTTACAGTTCGCAAATCTGGCCAAAAGATTGAGGCATGACAACGGGATTGTCCATGGGGGAAGGTTTGGAAAATGAATCTCATACCTAGCGGAGCTTGATTCCGGCACGCAGATAAACCCAGTGATTTCCTAAGGATTCCAAGCATTCCATACAACGTCGCATAATACATATTATGTTGCGTAACGGGCGCCGTCGGCAACTACATGTGGTGGTGACTTGAAAAGAATCGGTTTTTCGGCCCCGACGATAACTTTGTGAATAACCCTGTGAATGGTGTGGATATCGCAGAATCCCGCCGCCGACAGGTTGGATGAAATGGGCAACGTTCTCAGCGCCTTTGTCCGCGAATATGCCATTCTTCGGGTTGGTGGCTATTCATGGAGATGGGGAGCAGAACCATTGGATTTGAAATTGGATTCCCCCATGCTATTCCGCCAACATCCAACAATCTGTGCCGGATCTTTCTCGCTGGATGCCGTTGAAGAGGGGGACCTGGATTGTTCGGCCCAATCGGTCCGGGACTCCCCTCCCCTTCCCGGTTCAATTTTATTTAACGAAGACGAGGCTCAGGGCGGGCCAATAGGTGATTAGGATCAAGATGCCCAGCATCAGTCCCATGAGGGCGAGCGAAGCGGCGGCCAGTTTCATCAGGGGCTTGTTGAGGCGCATGGCGGCGATGAACAAGTTCATGCCGACGGGCGGGGTGCTGTAGCCGATGGCGAGATTGGCCAGGAAAATGATGGCCAAATGCACCGGGTGGATGCCGTACTGGGCGGCCAGCGGCGCCAGAAGCGGAACAATGACGATCGTGGCCGTGTAGATGTCCATGACGCAGCCGACCCCCAAGAGAAACAAATTGAGGGCGATCAAAAATATGAGCGGGTTCTGGATGCGCCCCCCCACCCAGTCGAGAATGAGCTGCGGCACCTCCTGGTCGATCAGGAAATTGGTGATGGCCATCCCCATGCCGAGGATGAGCAAAACGCCGCCGACCAGCACCACGGTGTCGCGGATGATGCTGGCGAGTTTCCGGAAGGGCATTTCGCGATAGATGAACACCTCGACGAGCAAGACATAGGCGGCGGTGATGACGGCGGCCTCGCTGGCCACCAGGATTCCGCTGTAGATCGAGCCCAGCACCACGAAAGGCAATGGAATCTCCCACTTGGATTCCCAGAGCGCGGCGCCGAGTTCGCGCAGGACAAACGGGTGGCGCGGAATCCGGGCGTGAAGCCCGGCCCAAACCCCATAGGCGCACAGCAGGCCGACCGCCAGCAACCCGGGTAGCACGCCGGCGCGGAACAGGGCATCGATGGTGACCTCGCTGGAGATGGGCTGCGCAATGATGCCGTAGAGGATGAGCGGAAGGCTCGGGGCAAACAGCACGCCCATGTTGCCGCCGCTGGTCACCAACCCCAGTGCGGCCTTCTCGCGGTAGCCGTCCTTCAAGAGCGCGGGCAGCAAGAGTCCGCCCAGCGCCACGATGGTCACGCCGGAGGCGCCCGTGAAGGCCGTCAGGAACGTGCAAAGCACGATGCATACCATGGCGAGGCCGCCGGGCATCCAGCCAAATGCCGCGCGCGTGATCCGCAGGAGGCGTTGGGACGCCCGGCTGCCGGCCAGCACATAGCCCGCCAGGGCGAACATGGGCAGCGCCTGCAGCATGGGCATGCCCGTCAAGCGCGTCAATTCGCCGATGACGATGGAGAAATCCATGCCGCTGGACCGATAGGCCATCATTGCCAGCGCGCCGAACACAGCGAACATGGGCACGCCCAGCAGGGCAAAGGCAATCCAAATCCAGGTCATGACGGGGTGCGCCCCTCCCCCGGCAATCCTTCTTCGGTCTTGTAGGCCAGCCAAGCGGCAGGAATGAAGGCGCGCATGGTGAAACGAAAGGCCATGAGCCAGAAGACCACGGGAATGACCATGTAATGCTTCCAAATGGGCCAGCCCAGCAACATGGACATATCCATCTCCCGCTGGAAGCCGACATACCGACCGGCGGCCCAAGCCAGCAGGCCGCACACCAACGCGGCAAAAAGGGAGGTGATGTGCGTCAGCCAAACCGACCAGCGGCGTGGCAGCAAGGCGGGCGCCAGGTCGATGGAGAGATGCCGGCCCAAACCGGTGGCGGCCAGCGCACCCAGCATGGTCAACCATAGCAATGCCATGCCCAGCAGGGGTTCCGCCCAGTTCAGCCCCGTGTGCCAGACGTTGCGGAGCAGAATTTGCAGCGCCGCCAGTCCCACCATCCCGGTGACGAGCAGGGCAAGGATGAGGCGCTCGGCCCGGTCCACCCAACGGCAGACCGCCCGGAATACCTTCTCGCCCTTTCCAATCTTTCCGATCATGAGCCGCGGATTTCCTTCAGACATTGCTGAAGGAGATTCCAGGATTCCGCCGAAAAGACGCTGCCCACCACTTTTTCCAGCGCCTGGCTGGCGACCTGCTCAAAGGCCGCCCGCGCCTCCGGTGTTTCCTCCATGGCCTGCACCCCCTGCGTGCGCATGAATTCCAGGGCTTCGATATCGCTCTTCCGCACCTTGGGCGACAGCAGGCGGCAATGCTTGTCGAACGTGGACTTGACGATTGCGCGATGCGGCTCCGGCACCGCGTTCCAGCTGGCGGAGGACAGGAAGACGCCGCCCATGGCGTAGGTCAGGCGCATGGTGTTGTAATAGCGGACCTTGGTATGCCATTGCACCGCGATCGCCGCCGTCGGCGGACCAAAGACGCTCTCCAGGGACCCCGTCTGCAGGGCCGTCAGCACATCGGTGACATTGGCCGGGATGGAGGAAATACCGGCCGCGGCGAGCAACTCGATCAGCATGGGCGAATCCAACCCCCAAACTTTTGTCGCGCGCAAATCATCCAGGCTGGAAAGGGGCTTCATCCCGTAGGCATAGCTGAACCCGACCTCGGTCCAGCCCATCGTCTCGTAGCCGTTGGCCCGCGCATTGCCGTCGAGGAACGGGCGCATCTTCTCCAGCGCTTGATCCACCTCGTCGTAATTGCGGAACGCCATGGGAAACATCATTGCGCTTGAGTCGGGGCAGATCTTGCCGATGGCATAGCCCATGAATCCTCCACCTTGGAGCTGGCCCGTCTTGATTTTGAAGAGGACATCCTTCTCCGACCCCATGATGCCGCCCGGATAGATCTTCAGTTTCACAGCGCCGGCCGTGACCGCCTCGATTTCCGTCTTGGCGTCGTGGATCGCCTGCATCCAAATACTGCCTTCGGGCGCCAAGGTGGCCAGTTTCAGCGTCACCTGCGCGGACGCCGCATGGACAGAAAACAGGGCGGCGACCAAACTGGCCATGCCTAGGAATTTGTTGCGGTTCATGGTCTTCCAGCCTTTCCCAATCAGAACAGATCCTCGACCTGGCCGAGCAACCCTTTTGCCCGCATTTTGGCCACGGCATTCATCAACGTATATTCCGGGACATCCGGGGTGGCCGCCAGCACCTGCTTCAAAGTATTCTCGAACAGTTCCTGGTCGAACGCATACCGGGCGTAGAACTCGGCGAAGGTCACGCGATTCAGCAAATAATCGGGGCCGGCGGTCTCCATGCTGCGCTCGAAATGCCGACGGGCCTTGTCCAAGTCGCGGCCGCCGCCCAGCGGAAGCACCGTGTAGTAAATGCCATAGAACTGGTCCACGCCGCCTTGGCGGATGTCCGGCGCGAGCGCCTGCACACGTTCCATCATGGCGAGCGCCTTGGGCATTTCGCCCAGCGCGGCCGGCGAATCGGAACTGGCGATGATCCACATGACCCAAGACAGCGCCGTGGTGAACAGCGCGTCGGCGTCTTTCTTTTTAAAGCCGCGCAGGGACCGCGCGAACTTGTCTTGGGAACCCGTCACGGCCCGGGCAAAGCGCTTGTTGTGCGCCAAGGCGCGCAGGCCGTAGGTTTTGGATTTAAGGAACATGGTCTTGGAGCGTTCCTTCTGCTCCTTGTCCACGAAACCCGTGGCATAGGCCATTTGGGCTTCCGCCGCCGCGAGCAGGACGGCGGGGTTGTCGGGATGGGCCTCGGCCAGCGCGTCGAGCATGAGCAGGAAGGCCGGCGCCCCCTCGCGAACCAAATCCACGTCGTTCTGGTGCATGAATCCCGCGGACAGCTGGGAGGCCACGGGGGCGATGACCCGCGCGGCCCCCTTGCGGACCAGGGCGCAGCCTCCGGCCAGGGAGCAGGCCGCCAACAAGGCCGGCACGAGAAACAAGTTGCCATGGATTTTCATACGGAGGCTTTTCTTACTATCCCCTCCCCCTGCAAACAAGCAAAACCTCGGCCCCCCCCGGTTCGAAGAAGTTCCTAGTCGTCCAGAAGGCCCGGGAAGGCCGCCCTCACGCGGGCGATGGCCTCTGGCGGCGCGGATTTCCCGCGCAGGACCTGAAGCAGCGCGAGGACATCGTCGCCGGCCACCTGGAACGGGTCCGTCCGCGCCTTCAGGCGCTGGACGGCGGTGCGATAGGTCAGCAGTTTCGGGGGGCGGGCCGATCCATTCGTTTTCAACGCGGCCAATGCGGCATCCAGCGTGGCCCGCTCCTGGCCCGGCGCCGCGGCCAGCACGGCCTTGCCAATGGCCTTGGCCTTGGCCCAGCTGATTTGCCCAGCCTCCAGCAGCCGCCGCACCCGGGAGTCCATGCCCGGCGCAAAGCGCAGGATGTCCTCGATCCACGCCACATTTTTGTCGAGAAACCGCGCGATGCGGCCTTTGTCCCAGTTGGCGTTGGCCATGAAGATGATGGCGTCGAAGTAGTCCGTGATGCGCGCATCCAGCCGGTCCGCGTTCAGCTTGAGGTTCAGCGCCTGGATTTCATCGAGTTCGCCATGGACTACGCGCACGTCCACCCGGTCGAAGTAGCCGGGGTTCTGGGACCGGATGCGCCGGATGGCGTGGTGCCGATGGAAGCCCCCCACCAGATAGAATTCGCCGGGATTCCGTTCCCAGACCACAATGGGTTCCAGCAGCCCGTTGCGGAGGATGTCCTCGGCATAGTGCGCCACCTTGGCCTCGTTCAGGGGCCGGTGGTTCGCCACAGAGGGGTGCAAATGCACTTTTTCGAACGGCACATAGTCAAATCGCTTGGTGGCCAGCATGGGATTCCTTTGGGTTCCCGCGCACTCTAACGGATTGCGCCTCCCGGCGAAGCTTTTTTTTGGAGGCGGCGCGGCGCTTTCATCTTTACTCTTCGCCCGGTTCCCCGTTAAATCTCGCCGTTCATTCAAGGTCTCGACAAAACATGTTCACCAAAACGATCACTCCCCGGTTCGGCGACGTGGACGGCCTGCGCCACATCAACAATACGCGCCTGCCCGTTTGGTTCGAGCTGGGCCGCGATCCCTTCTTCCGCTTGTTCAATCCCGGCATGAGCTTCGAGAACTGGAACCTCATCATGGCGCACATCGACGTGGACTTTCTCGTGCCCATGCTGCTGGGAGCGGACATCGAAATCCGCACCTTTGTCGCCAAAGTCGGCCACACCTCCTTCACCGTCTATCAGGAAGCCTGGCAGGCTGGCCGGCTGGGGGCCAAGGGCAACGCCGTGGTGGTCCATTATGATTTCCAGAACCGCAAGCCCCTGCCCATCCCCGCCGCCCTCCGCGCAGGCCTGGAAGAGCATCTGCCATGAATAAGCAACAGGGCCTGACCGTCGTGGAAGTTTCGATTCTGCTGGCCATTGCATTGCTGATCGCCGCCATTTCCGTGCCGGCCTTCCTCCAGAACCGGCAGAAGAGGCACGACGCCCGCTGCGCCATGAATCTCGATGCCATCGCGACCGCCTGCAAGCGGCACGCCGTTGAAAAAGGCGGTTTTCCCGGCAGACTTTCCGAGTTGGTTCCGGCCTATCTGGAATCCGTCCCCGCCTGTCCCTCCGGCGGAACCTATACGCTGGGCACGCCGGAAGGCGACCCTCCGGCCTGTTCCGTTCCCGGCCATCGGTTCTAAACCCTGGAGAATCCCATGAAAAAAGCCACCTATCGCCGAATCCTCCTGAAACTCAGCGGAGAAGTCTTGCGCGATCCCGTGACCGGCGATTGCCTTTCCGACGCCGTGCTGGCCGAAATGGCCGCGCAAATCAAGGCCGTCCGGAAGATGGGCGTGCAGGTCGGCGTCGTCATCGGCGGCGGCAACATTTTCCGCGGCATGAAGGGCCAGGACCGTGGCTTCGGCCGCGCCCACGGCGACAACATGGGCATGCTGGCCACGATGATCAACAGCCTCGCCCTGCAATCCACCCTCGAGGCCGCCGGCGTGCCCGCCAAGACCCTTTCGGCCTCCGCCATGCCCGCGCTCTCCGAATTGTTCACCTTCCGCCGCGCCATCGAACTGCTCGAGGCCGGCACGGTCGTCCTCATCGGGGGCGGCACCGGCAATCCGTTCTTCACCACCGACAGCGCGGCGGCGCTCCGCGCCGCCGAGATCGGCGCAGAAGTCCTGCTCAAGGCCACCAAGGTCGATG
>DMJA01000076.1 GCA_003451935.1 Verrucomicrobiota bacterium
GCCCGACATGCGGCCGGAGATGCGCCGGGCGATCTGGGATTCCAACGAAAAGCCCTTTTCGGCGGGCACTTGGCGGGTGATGAAATCGAGGGCGAGTGCTTCCAGCTGCGGGTCGCGTTTGCGGGCCAGTTTGAAGACCTCGCCAAGGGTCGGCGGCTTGGGTAGCGGCTTCTCGCGCGGGGTGCGGTCTTCGCCGAACAGGACGAGCTTTTCGACATGGTCATGGCGGCCTTCCAGCGTGATGCCCGTGCGGAGGCCGGGGAGCTGTACATGGACGAAGAGTCCGCGGCGGGGGACGGGGACGATTTTCAGCCAGGCCGAGTTCTTCATGAAGGTGCGGGCGCGGCGAAGATCGAAATCGGCGAAGACGTTGAAGCTGTCGGCGCGGGAGGCCAGGCCGGCGGCGGCCGCGGCGAGGATGCCCCGCGTCTTCAGGTGCGGCACCACGGCCGTCGAGGCGTTGCGGAAGGCGTCCTGCGAAATGCGCAGTTCGGCGCGGAAGGAGCGGGGATCCGGTTTCCGCGGCAGATGGCGCACAAGGGTGCGGAAGGCGTAGGCGATGGCGGCGGGCTCGGTGCAGCCGACGACCTGGACAATTTCGCTTTGGAGCAGCCGAATGGCTTCGCGAGGGGTCATGACGGATTTCCTTTTCGGCTCAATGGTGATCGTGGCAGCACCCGATCGGATGGTCGGAATGGGGGGCGAACAACAGCGGGAAGACGATGTCGCTGGTGCAGCAGGGGAGCCAGACGGACAGGAACAGGAAAACGGCGATGGCCGCAAACACTCCGGCGCCCGGCATTCCGCCCAGCGCCATAGCGACGTGGAACAGCGAGGCGCCGGTGCTGACCAGGACGTGCAGCCCGTGAGGGACGCGGGTCTTGACGCTCCACGCCCCCAGCGCGATGCCGAGGAGCGCAAGGGGGTTCACCATCCACCATTCCTCGATGAAACCCAGATGCCAGCCGCGGTTGGGCAGATCCAGCAGCCATTCGCCCAGATAGGGGATGAGACAGTCGCTCAGCGTGCCGATGCCGACGCCGCCGAGATAGCCGATGGCCAAAATGCGCCAAAAGCCGCTGCCCCCTGCCCGTCGGAAGGTGGCGATGGTCGCCTGGGCGCTCAGGAGCACATGTAGCGGATGCAGAATCCCGAAGAGCGTGGCCGACGACGCGGCGGAAACCTGCGCCCATAGCAGTACCGTCAGTAGCGCAATGCCCGCCAGCGTGCCCAGGGCCGTGAAGGGCGCATGGGCCCGAAGTTCATGGAAAATCAAAGCGCGTTTCATTTGGGTTCCTATGCAATGGTATGGCTTGCCCGCCCCGCGGAATCATGGAGATTTTTCATTCCGATGGCGACAGGGGCAATCGCGGGGGCAGATGCCTGCGCGGGCGGGTCCGGCCTGGACGGGGCCGCCCTCCAGCCGGAGGGATTTGCCGTGGATGAGGGCGTCCGCAATCTTGCGCCGGGCGGATTCGAGGATGCGGGCGAAGGCGGAACGGGAGATGTCCATCTTCGGCGCGGCCATTTCCTGATAGAGGCCGTTGAGGTCGGCCAGGCGCACGGCTTCCAGTTCGTCGAGCGTCAGCGCCACCTCTTCCAGTTCGAGGCGGGGGATGCCCGCCGGCTTGAAGAATGTGGCGCGGGGGACGAAATCGATCTTGCGGGTTTGCACGGGCCTAGCCATGCAAATGACCATATACCCAGAACAGGGCTGCCGTCAACGGGGCCGTGGACGAAGCTTGACCAAGCGTCTATTATGGGTATATGTTCAAAACACGTTGGCTCCAGCGGCACGAATCTGTGGCGGGCCGCCACCGTAATGCGAAAGGGACAAGCACATGAAGATTGGCATGCCGATCTCGAAGAATCTTGGGTTGGAAAGCCCGGTGCATGGACATTTTGGATCCGCCCCCGGCTTTCTGATGGTGGATACGGAAACGATGGCGGCGGAAGCGATGTTGAACGCAAACATCGAGCATGCACGCGGCGGGTGCAGTCCCGTAAAGGCCTTGGCAGGTGACAAGCCCGACGCCGTGCTGGTGGCGGGGCTCGGAGCGGGAGCATTGAACGGCTTGCGGCAAATGGGTGTCCGGGTCTATCTGGTTCCGGCGGGAACGGCGGCGCAGGCTATCCAACTGTTCAATGAAGGAAAGCTGAAGGAATTGTCGGATGTAGCCACATGCATGGGGCATGGACATGGCCCGGAAGGTTGCCACGGCCATGTCTGAACGCCGTTTGTTCGGAATGGTCGCATCCGTTCGTTCCGCCAATCCTTACTTTTGTTCCTGGGCGGCGAGAGCATGTTTTGCGCCTGACGTTGTGGTGCGAGGATAATCAACCCCAAAGGCGAAATGAACGCGATGATCCATGTGGCGGGCTTGAAGGTGTCGTACGGGCGCGGTGCGCGCCGGGTGGAGGCGGTGAAGGAAGTCTCCTTCGACGTGTTCGAAGGGGAGTGCGTGGGATTTATCGGCGCGAATGGCGCCGGTAAATCCACCACGATGAAGGCGCTGATGGGATTTCTATATGCCGACGGGGGAACCGCCACGGTGTGCGGGCATCCGGCGGGGGCGCCGGAGGGCCGCCGTTCCGTGGGCTACCTGCCCGAGGTTGCCGTCTATTATCCGTTCATGAAGGCCCGCGAGCTGTTGGATCTCTACGGCACCCTGGGGGGCATGGCGCGGCGCGAGCTTCGCGCCCGCATTCCGGAAGTGCTGGAAGAGGTGGGCCTGCCCGGCCGGGGCAACGAGCTGCTGCGGACGTTTTCCAAGGGCATGCAGCAGCGGCTCGGCATTGCGCAGGCCATTTTGACCCGGCCGCGCCTCCTGGTGCTCGACGAAGTGTCGTCCGGGCTCGATCCGCTGGGGCGGCACGATTTGCGCGCGTTGCTGAACCAGCTGAAATCCGCGGGGTGCACGCTGTTCTTCAGCTCGCACGAGCTGTCCGAGGTGGAATCGCTATGCAACCGCATCCTGATGATCGACCAGGGCCGCATCGTCCGCGAAATCACCCAGCAAGATCTGCAGGCCATCGGCCACGAGCGGAGCCTGGAATCGTTTTTCATCTCGGTGGTCCGGGGCGAAGCGCGGGACCATGGGTGAGCTGCGGTCCATCGCGGTGATCGCCAAGGGCGTGTGGCTGGAGGCCGTGCGCCGGAAGGATGTCTATGTCCTCGTCCTGCTCTGCTGCGGACTGATCGGTCTGACGATGACGGTGGACTTTTTCGACATCGAAGGCCTGACCAAGTTCTACCGGGAGATCGCGCTGAAGCTGATGGACGTTTCCACGGCGGCGGCCGTGATCCTGCTGGCGTGCCGGCAGTTGCCGCGGGAATTCGAGCAACGCACGATTTATCCGTTGCTGGCGCGGCCCATTGGCCGCCTGACCTTCCTGCTCGGCAAGATGGCGGGGGTGTGCGCGGCGGCCGCGTTTTGCTTCGGCCTGTTCATGGCGATCTTCGCGGCCGGAATTGCCTCGCTCGGCGGGGGCATCGGCTGGTCCCTTTTCCTTCAGCACGCCTATCTCCAGATGCTGCAGATGCTGCTGCTGACGACGGCCTGTTTCGCTCTCTCGCTGGCCTGCAGTCCGGATGCGGCCCTGACGCTGGCCTTCCTGTTCTATTTCACCGCGGGCCTGCTTGGCGATTTGTCGGTCATGCTCTATGAAGTCGCCGGGACGGCCGGCCGGGCCGGATTGTGGCTGCTCACCTACGTCCTCCCGCAACTCGCGCTGTTTGATCTTTCGGAAAAGACGGTGCATTTCGAGATCTGGCCGGCGCTCGGGCCCGGCACGATGGCGGCGCTCACGGCCTATGCGCTGGTCTATTCCCTTGCGCTCCTGGGCCTCGCGCATGCGCTGTTCCGGCGGAGGCCGCTGTGATCCGCCTGGCCCATGTGATTCCCGTCGCCCGCGCGGCCCTGCTGGATCTGGTCCGGCGTCGCGACGTCGCGGTGGCCGGCATCTTCACGGCCGCGCTGCTGGCGTTGCTGGCGGGTGCCCGCGCGGTCGGGCTGGAGAATCCGGCCACGGGCACGCTTCTCCTGAATCTGGGTCTGACCCTGGCCGTGGGCGCCGCGCACCTCATGACCTTGCTGCTGGGCGCGCGGCAATTCCCCGAGGAGCTGGAAAACCGGACCCTCTATCCGCTGCTGGCCCGTCCGGTCCGTCGCGCGGAGGTGCTGGCGGGGAAATGGATCGCCTGCGTCCTGGCGGGAACCGGACTGTACGCGGTGTTGACCTTGGCGGTACTCGCGCTGGCTCCGCGCCTGGAATTCTATGACCACCGGACCGGATTCCAGATGGTTGCGCTGCAGATTCCCGCCCTGATGACGGTGGCCGCGTGGGCGATGCTGCTTTCGCTCCTGCTCCCGAAAGGGCCGGCCGTTTTGATCGCGGGCGTCATGACGTTTGCCTCGGGCGCACTCCTGCGCCTAGCCGCCGCCTTCTGGCTGGTCCGCCTGCTTCCGGATGTTTCGAAACTGGACCTGGCGCTGCGCTACACGGATGGCATCGGCCCGTTGCCCGTGTCCGATGTAATCCTTCTCGCGGGCGGCGCCGCGATTTGGATCCTGCTGGGGTTGGCGGCGGCGGCGCAATTGTTCGCGGGGAAACGGCTGTGAGGATCCCGGCGGCGAAAATCCTGTTGTGGTTGTCCGGATTGGCCGTCGCCGGATGGCTGGCCGCGCAGGTGGATCCCGGCCGCTACGAGGGGGGGCGCGCGCGCGACGAGCAGGAGCGGGCTCAGCGCAACCGCAGCGCGCTGGCGGTGATGCTCGGCGAATTCCGCACCTCCGCCAGCGACGTCATGTTCATCAAGACCGAGCGCTACATGCATGGCGGCGTGGCCTTTCGCCAAGGCCAGCGAACAGCGGCGCAGGGGGCGGAGGATCTCTACGCCACGGAGGAAGAAGAGATGGCGGGCCATGACGGGGAGGAGCACGGCCACAGCCACGGGCATGGCGACGACGAACACGGCGCCGCCTGCGCGAGCCATGGGATGCCGACGGTGATTCCGCCCGCCGAGAAGGATTTTCGGGGATGGGTCGGCGATTTGTACCGCGCCGTGAAGCCGTGGCGGGATTCGTCAAAACCACACATCCATACCGATGGACGGGAACTACTGCCGTGGTTCCGTCTCATGACCCTGAGCGATCCCGGCTACATCCAGGGCTATCTGGCCGGAGGATTCTGGCTCCAAAAACAAGGTAGCGCCATGGCGCTGGATTTCATCGAAGAGGGGTTGCGGAAAAATCCAGAGGCCTTCCAGTTGCATCTTTCCCGGGGCCTTTTGCGGCTGCGGCAGGCCCGGGATGCCGAAGCGGGTCCCGTGGAAGAATCCGCCCGCGTCCTGTTCGTCGAAGCCCGCGACGACTGCCTGCGGGCCGCTGAATTAGGCTTGTCCCAGCGCCTAGCCAAGGTGGATGAAGAAAGCGGCACCGTGGAAGATTGGTCAAAATACCAGGAGAATGATCTGTTGGCCGCCTGTCGCCTGGCGATCATATTATCCGAACGCCTGGGCGAGGTCCAAACCGCGGCCCGTTGTCGCGAACGTTTTGCGGCGCTGGGCCCGCACTTGCCGTGAGCGGCACCTTGCGGGGAAGCAGGGGAAAATGAAAAGGCTGTCCGGCGGGAGCCGGACAGCCGAGGTGCGGATCGAAGAACAGCCTACTTCGCGGCTTCGAGGGCGGCGATCAGCGTGGCGGCCTGCTGGACGCCGACGAACTGCTTCACGGGCTTGCCGTCCTTGAGGACCAGCAGGGTCGGGATGCTCTGGACGCCGAACTTGGCGGCGGTCGAGCCGGCATCGTCTACGTTGAGCTTGGCGATCTTGGCGCCTTCGACCTTGCCGACAACCTGCTCGAGGATCGGGCCCTGCATGCGGCACGGGCCGCACCAGGGGGCCCAGAAGTCC
>DMJA01000090.1 GCA_003451935.1 Verrucomicrobiota bacterium
TGCACCCAATCGCAGATGCGCCCAACGCCCCCTCGGCTCCCATTTCAGAATTGCCCCGGCCCTGGACGGCTGATAGGGTGCGCCCGATGAAAACTCTCGTCATTCTCGGCTCCGGCCCCGCCGGCCTGGCGGCGGCCATCTACGCCGGACGCGCGGGCCTCGCCCCCCTCGTCCTAGACGGTCCCGCCCCCGGCGGCCCCCTCATCACCACCCCGCTCATCGAGAACATCCCCGGCTTCCCCGAAGGCATCGCCGGCTTCGAGTTCATCGATCTCATGCGCAAACAGGCGGAAAAATTCGGCGCGCGCTTCCAGAGCGCCAAGGTGGAAAAACTGGTCCCCCTCCCCGGCGGCGGAGCCGACCTGCGGCTGGACGATGGCTCCACCTTGCGCGGCGATGTCGTCATCATCGCCACCGGCGCCAGCCACCGGCATCTGGGCATGCCCGGCGAGAAGGAACTGGCCGGCCACGGCATCTCCTATTGCGCCACCTGCGACGGTGCCTTCCACCGCGGACAGCACATCGCCGTCGTGGGCGGGGGCGACACCGCCATGGAGGAAGCCCTTTTCCTGGCGCGGTTCGCGTCCAAGGTCACCGTCATCCACCGCCGCGACGCCTTCCGGGCCTCCAAAATCATGGCCAACCGCGTGCTGGAACACCCCAAGATCGAAGTGCGCTGGAATTCCGTCGTGTCGGAACTGATCGATCCGGCGCAGGGCAAGCTGACCGCCCTGAAGCTGCGCGACGTGGAAACCAACGCGGAAAGCCTGCTCAAGGTCGGCGCGCTGTTCGTCGCCATCGGGTTGGTGCCGGCCACCAAGCCCTTCGAGGACGTGCTGGAATGCGACGCCAACGGCTATCTGGTCGCCAACGGCGTTCTCACGAAGCATTGCTGCATATTCGCGGCCGGCGATGTCGCCGATTCCCGCTACCGCCAGGCCGTCACCGCCACCGGCACCGGCTGCCGCGCCGCCATCGAGGCCATCCACTATCTGGAATCCCTCGGCGAATGAGCGAAAAACCGCGCAAGCTGACCGATCAGGAAAAGCAGATCTACCTGCGCCTCCTCGCCCGGACCAAGCCCTATTCCGGACGGCTCGCGCTGGCCGTCGTTTTCGGCATCCTCTTCGGCGGCTCTGTCTTCGGCCTGTTGTTCTCCGCCAAGGGCGGCATGTCGCAGGTGTTCGGCGGCACCGCCACGCGCCTGCAGGAATCGGCCGACGCGTGGATCAACCGGTGGTACGCCGGCGGCATGGACCACGACCTCCTGCTGACCCTCGCCCTCCTGTCCGTCGTCCTGCTCTTCATTGCGCTGCGCGGCGCCACATTTTTCTTCAGCAAGTACCTCATCGAATGGGTCGCCCAGCGCGTCGTGATGGTCCTCCGCAACGACCTGTTCTCCAAGATCCTCCATCTGCCCATGCTCTACTTCACCGGCTCGCGCACCGGCGAGCTGATGTCCCGTACCCTCAACGACACCCAGCTCATCGAGCGCGGCATCACCGAAGTCATCTGCGATCTCGTCCAGCAGCCGTTCGTGCTGATGGGCGCCGCCGCCTATCTCTTCTTCATCGACCTGCGGCTCGCGCTGATCAGCCTCGCCGTCTTCCCCCTCTGCGTCCTCCCCATCGCCATCTTCGGCAAGCGCGTCCGCCGCCATTCCAAGGCCGGACAGGAGCGCGTCGCCGACCTCTCCAGCATCCAGCAGGAGGCCATCGGCGGCGCCGCCATCGTCAAAGCCTTCGGCACCGAAGACCGCGAACAGGCCCGCTTCGAAAAGCATAGCTTCGATTTCTTCCGCCGGCAGATCAAGATCACCGCTTCCAAGGCCGCCGTCAGTCCGCTGATGGAAATCTTCTCCGTGCTCGCCGCCTGCTCCATTCTCCTCTACTCCCGCCACGCCGGCCTGGAGCTCTCCGACATCATCCTCTTCCTCGGCGCGATGGTCCTCATGTACGACCCCGTCAAAAAACTTTCCCGCGTCCACCTCGTCATCCAGCAAAGCAGCGCCGCCGCCGAACGCATCTTCGCCGTCCTCGACACGGTGGACAACGTCTGCGACCTGCCCGGCGCAACCCCCCTTCAAGGCCCCATCCGCGAAATCCGCTACGAGGACATCTCCTTCTCCTACGGTCCCGGCAAGCCCGCCGTCCTGGACGGGATCCACCTCGCCGCCCGCTCCGGCGAACTGATCGCGCTGGTGGGCGGCTCCGGCTCCGGCAAAACCACGCTGGTGAACCTCCTGCCCCGCTTCTTCGATCCGGTCGCGGGCCATGTCCGCATCGACGGCCGCGACCTGCGCGAGTTCACCCTCGCCAGCCTCCGCCGCCACATCGGCCTCGTCACGCAGGAAACCATCCTGTTCAACGACACCGTGTTCAACAACATCGCCTATGGCGAGCCCGGCGCGACCCGCGAACAGGTCGAGGCCGCCGCGAAAAAGGCCCACGCGCACGAGTTCATCCTCGCCATGCCCCGGGGCTACGACACCGTCATCGCCGAGCGCGGGCTTCTTCTTTCCGGCGGCCAGCGCCAGCGCCTCGCCATCGCCCGCGCCCTCCTGCGCAATCCGCCCATCCTGATCCTCGACGAGGCCACCAGCCACCTCGACGCCACCAGCGAGCACCTGATCCAGCAGGCGCTGGAGGTGCTGCTCAAGGGCCGCACCAGCGTGATCATCGCGCACCGGCTCTCCACCATCCTCAACGCCGACCAGATC
>DMJA01000254.1 GCA_003451935.1 Verrucomicrobiota bacterium
CCTTCAATGCCAGTATCCTAGCCTTTTGCCGCCGGAAGAAAAGCACCGCCCTTCCCGCCTTGACACCCCCCCCCGCCTACGCCTTACATTGCCCGCATGAGTGAACCCCCCCTGTTGACCATCGGCGCCACCGGCCTCGATGTGGACCAGCTCGTCGCCGATCTCCAGGCCACCGCCGACCGCAAAATGAAAGAGGGCGCCTACGCCGACGCCCGCGTCGCCCGCGCCGAAAAAACCAACCTGGTCCACCTCCGCGGCTCCGACGACTTCATCACCTTCTATCTCACCTGCCTGCGCGACGCCGTCTTCGTGGACATCTCCGACTTCGAGATCCGCGAACGCCGCCGCTTCCTCAGCCCCCTGCTGGTTTCCTTCAAAAAAACCATCTGGAAGCTCCTCAAGTTCTACACCTACCGCCTTTGGTCGCAGCAGAACCAGGTCAACGGACTCATCATCACCGCGCTGGAAGGCATGGAAGAGCAATCCGCGGCCCGCATCGCCGCGCTGGAAAAGCGGCTTGCCGAACTGGAAAAGGCCGTCGGTCATGGCCGCCCCTGACCGCATCGCCTTCGTCTGCCCCCGCCTCGCCGGCGAGGGCGCGGTGGGCGGCGCCGAGACCCTCCTGAAGAACCTCGCCCTCCACGCCGCCGCCCGCGGCCTCGCCGTGGATTTCCTCACCACCTGCGCCCAGAGCCACTTCACCTGGGAAAATTCCCTCCCGGCCGGGGTCAAGCCGATGGACGGAATGAACGTCCATTTCTTTCCCGTGGACAACCGCGATGTCGGCACTTTCCTCCGCATCCAGCAGGCCATCGACCGCGGCCGCGCCATTCCCGAAAGCGACGAGCTCCTCTGGCTGCGCAACGGCGTCAACTCCGCCGCCCTCCTCGCGCATCTCGGCCAGCACGCCGCCGAATACCGCGCCATCGTCCTCGGGCCCTACCTGTTCGGGCTCACCTATTTCACCGCCCTGGCCCATCCCGATCGATCCCTTCTCGTCCCCTGCCTGCACGACGAACCCTTTGCCAAGCTGGCCAGCATGAAGCGCCTCTTCGCCGAGACCGCCGGTTGCCTCTTCAATTCGCAGGCCGAGCGCGAACTGGCCGGCGAACTCTTCGCCTATCCCGACGGCAAGTCGCGCATCGTCGGCATGGGCCTCGATCCGTTCGAGGTGGATCCCACCGCCTTCGCCAGGCGCCACAGGCTGGCCGTTCCCTACGTGCTTTACTCCGGCCGCCGCGAACCGCTCAAGGGCACCCCCCTCCTCTGCGACTACCTGCAAACCTTCCGCGAACGCACCGGGCGCGACGTGAAGCTCGTCTTCACCGGTTCCGGCCCCATCGACGCCCCTCCCGCCCTCTGGCCGCACATCCTGGATGCCGGATTCGTCAGCGAAACGGAAAAGCACGAAGCCATGGCCGGCGCCGTCGCCTTCCTCCACCCCTCCGTCAACGAAAGCTTCGGCATCGTGCTCCTCGAAGCCTTCCTCGCCGGCACCCCCGGCCTCGTCCATGCCCAGAGCCGCGTCCTGGTCAGCCAATGCCGCGCCGCCCGCGCCGGCCTCTGGTTCCGCCACTACCCCGACTTCGAAGCCCAGCTCCTCTACCTGCTCAAGAATCCCGAAGCCCGCGCCGCCCTCGGCGCGAGCGGACGCGATTTTGTTGCCCGCGAATACGCCTGGCCCGCCATCGAACGCAAATTCCTTGCCGCCCTCGATTCCCTCCGCCCCCCGTCCGTTTAATCGCCGGTCTTCTCCGGCGCGCGGAGATCAGCCCTGCGGCTTGTGGGCGTGCGGGGCCGGATGCCCATGGGCATGGCCCTGCGGGGGCACATGCCGGTGCGGATGCGCGGCCGGCTGCGGCGCGGGCTCCATCCAGAGATTCGCCAGTTCCTTGCGGGCGGGATCGACGCCGCCGGCGAACTTCAGATAGATCAGCGCCTCGTCGAAGCCATTGCGGTGGCGCAGGCGGCTGGCGTACTTGCTCTGGCCCGACGACTTCCGCATCTGCACCTGGATGCCCAGGATGCGCTCGACATCGAACACCACGGCCTTCGGAATCTGCGTCAGGTTGGTCTTGTCGCGCAACACCGCGTTCACGGCTTGCAGCGTGGCCTCGAATTCGGGCATGCCTTCCGAGGCGAACGTCCGGGACAACCCCTCGATGTAGGGCCCGAACAGCAACGCGTGCTGCA
This sequence comes from Verrucomicrobiota bacterium, assembly GCA_003451935.1. GTDB lineage: Bacteria > Verrucomicrobiota > Kiritimatiellia > CAIQIC01 > Lenti-01 > Lenti-01. Next base: position 2,194 of record DMJA01000254.1, read on the forward strand.
ACGCCGGCATCGGCTTGAGTCCGGCCTCTTTCCACACGTCGAATTGGCGCAGGGCCTTTTTCACCCAGTGCATGGCCGCAACATGATTCTCGGGCGCCTGCAGCCAGGCGGAAAACGCCGGATAAATCACCTGGAACAGCCCCTTGCGCCAGGACCGCTCGAACACCTTCAGCGCGCAGCCGCAGTTCAGGATCTTCAGCATCTCCTCGTGAAGGCGTTCGCGCGACGAGTTCTTCAGTTCGCCGCACATCTTCATGAGGACCTCGCGGGCATGGCGCTCGATCTCGAAATCGAGCTGCGAGGCGATGCGCACGGCCCGCACCATCCGCACCGGGTCCTCGCGGAACCGCGTCTCGGGGTCGCCGATCACCCGCAGCACGCGGTGCTCCAGGTCCTTCAACCCGCCGACATAATCGATGATGCTGCCGTCGGCGATGTCGTAGAACAGGCCGTTGATCGTGAAATCGCGCCGCCGGGCATCCTCTTCGGGCGTGCCATACACATTGTCGCGCACGATGACCCCTCCGCGCGTGGCGAAGGTCGGATCGGGCACGTCCGCATGGCGGCGCGACGGCAGCGCCACGCCCTCGGCCTCGGGCGGCGGCGTGTCCAGGAGCGCGCGGAAGGTGGCCGTCTCGATGATCACGTCGCGGAAAAACACATGCGCCAGCTTGAAGCGGCGGCCAATGATCCGGCAGTTCCGGAAGATCTTCTTGACCTCCTCGGGCCGGGCGTCGGTGGCGATGTCGAAATCCTTGGGCGTGCGGCCCATCAGCAGGTCGCGCACGCCGCCGCCGCACAAGTAGGCCTTGTAGCCGGACTCGTCCAGCCGCGTCAGCACGCGCAGCGCCTCGTGGGCGATCCGCTCCCGCTTCAGCCCATGCTGCGATTCGCTCAAGACAACGGGTTCATCCATGGTCAGGCATCTTTCCCGCAGCATTTCTTGAATTTCTTCCCGCTGCCG
>DMJA01000079.1 GCA_003451935.1 Verrucomicrobiota bacterium
CTGTGCATGATGATGCGCGGCGTCGAAAAGCAGAACTCGAGGATGGTGACCTCCGCCATGCTGGGCAGCTTCCACGACTCCGTCGCCACCCGCAACGAATTCCTGCACCTGTCCCGCCACCGCGCATCCGAATAACCATGCTTCGCCGGTTGCTTCCGATCGCCCTGCTTCTCCTGGCCGCGCCTGCGGCGCAGGCCCGCGCGGCGCGCATTCCCCTCGATCCCGCCACGCTCTGCGGCGCATCGATCTTCACCGATGTCGAACAACATGTGGCCCGGGCCGCCACCGCCGCCGGGCTCGCCTTCGTTCCCGATCCGCGCCCCCTGCCTCCGCAGATCATCCTCACGCTCGACACCGCGGATGGCGCCGTGCAGCAACGCAACGGGCTCCTCTTCTGGCGGGGCGACATGCTGCCCGACCAGCTCGCCCCCGGCGAAACCGGCATCCTCGTCCGCAAGCGCCGCGCGCCCGGCGGCACCTGGAAAAACACCCGCGTACGCGAAGGGTTCTCCTTGGCCGCCCACACCAACTTCCTGCCCGTCGCCCGGGCCGGCGCAGGCCTCGCCCTCCCCGCGATGATCATCGAAACCTCTTACCACCTCGGAACCCTCGGCGAGGCCCCAGCGATGCTCGTCCTTTGGCGGACCGCCGAGGAAGACAGCGCGCCCCTCGGCGGCTTCATCGCCCTGCAGTCGCCGCCCCCCGCCCTCCTCGATGCCCTTCAATCGCGCCTGGCCCCCTTCGCAAGCCAAGCCGCCTGGGCTGCCGAATTCGACGCCCTCTCCCGCTGATTATTCCACGCCCGCCATGGAAACGCGTTTCGCGGGTTTTCCACGGTGTGGAAAACCGCCGGGCCGGACACGGCCGGCAACGGGGCCAACCGGGACCTAATAGGTATAGCCAATGAAGAAGTTGAAGCGGCCGCCGTCGCCGAGCATGTCGTCGGTATTGATGGGCCAGGCGTAGTCGAGCTGGATGGGGAATCCGGGGAAGTCGAGGCGCACGCCGACGCCATAGCCATCGCAGTATTCGCCGTCGCCGACGAAGGGCTCGTCGGGATCCTTGCCGAAAATATCCTGCCAGACGATGCCTCCGTCGTAGAACGCCGCCAGGCGGACGTTGTCCACCACGGGAATCGTGTATTCCAGGGTGAAGGTCGCCGCGGACCGGCCGCCGATGGTCTCGCCGTTCTCGTCCTTCGGGCCGACCTTCCGGTACTTGAAGGCGCGGACCGTCCGCGGGCCACCCATGAACAGGCGGTCGAAGATCGGTACGCGGTCCGAATCGCCGTATTCCTCGATGGTGGCCGCCCAGCCGCGCAGGCTGAGCACGTGCTCGAACCACAGCGGAACATGCTGCGCGGCGGTCAGCCGGAATTCGTAGGTGTCCGAATCGCCGCCGAACGGGCCGCCGGCGAGCGTGGCCGAGGCCACGCCGCGGAAGCCGCGCGTGGGAAGGAACGTGTTGTTTCGGGTGTCGCGGATCAGCTGGAGGCTGCCATAGCTCTTGAGGCGGCCACCCTCCTCCGCCAGGATCCATTCGCTGGCGTTGGTGGCCACGTTGCGGATCTCGATGTCTTCCAGGCCGTAGATCCAGTTGATGCGGTTGAAGGTGAACAGCGGCTTGCCCAGCGTGAGGGAGCCGCCGGTGTTGATCTGGTCGTATTCGTCGCTCAGGAACCGCGAGTCGTGCCGGAACAGGTCCAGGCCCAGCGAGAGCCGCCGGTTCAGGAACCACGGCTCGGTCAGCGAAAACTCCAGCCGCGAGCTCTTATCGCCGGCCTCCGCGTGCAGGCGCAGCTTCTGCCCGCCGCCCTGGAAATGCGGCCACCCGAACAAATCGAAGTTGCCCACCTCCAGCGTGACCTGGCCCACGATCTTCTCGATGCTCGAAAAGCCCACGCCGACCTGGAACTCGCCCGTCCGCTTCTCCTCGACGTCGAAGATCAGGTTGTAGCGGTTCGAAACCGCGGTGCTTTCCGGATAGCTGCTGACGAAGGAGAAATAGTTCAGGTTCCGCACCCGGTTCTCGCTCGAGCGGATCTTCACCTCGTTGTAAACGTCCCCCGGGGCCACGCCGATTTCCCGCCGGATGACCTTGTCCTTCGTCTGGGCATTGCCGTGGATCTCGATGTTCTGGATGGTGGCCAGCGTGCCTTCCGCGACCTGGTAGGCCACGGCCGCGGTGGCCGCGTTCGTGTCCAGGACCACGCGCGGCTCGACCTCCGTGTGGATGTAGCCGCGCGATCCATAGAAATCCCGGATGTTCTGGGCGCTGCGTTCGATCCCGGCCAGCGATGCGACCGCGGCCACCGGCGCCACCACGCCGCGCGCCACCTCGTTGCTGGCGAACAATGCCAGGCCGTCGATGCGCCAGCGGTCCAGCACATAGGCCGGACCTTCCTGCACCTCGATGGTGATGGCGATCTTCTTCGGACCCACGTATTCGAGGGTCGGCTCGCGCACCACCGCCCCGAGATAGCCCTGGTCCATGAACACCTTGCGGACCGCCTCGCGGTCGGCCAGCAGGATTCCGGGCTCGTACATGCCGGCGGTGCCGAACAGCCAGGCGAATGGGTGCAGGATGGAGCGCCGCGTCTGCTTCATCACCTTCAGGAGCTGCTTGGCGCGCACATGCCGGTTGCCCTTGAACCGGATCTGGCTGATGACTGCGGGCCGCCCTTCCTTCACCTGGATGTCCACGTCCGTGAACTCGGGGGAATCCTTGACCGGCTTCAAGGTCCAGGACACCTTCGCTTCGGGATAGAAATCCTTGCGATAGTCGTCGCGGACCTTCTGGGCCTTCTGCCCCAGCAGCGCATCGTCCACGCGGTCGCCCACGCCGATCTCCATCAGCGTCCGCACCTTCTTGTTGCCCAGGCGCTCCGCGCCCGAGACCCGCAGCGTGCGGATCTTTGGCCGCCCCGCCACCCGGAACAGGAGGATCACGCCGCCGTCCGCGGCCGGTTCCACCCGCGCTTCCGCATACGAATAGGCCCCCGAGCGCTGCAGCGCCCGGATGTCCTCGGACAGGGCGGACGAATCCAGTTCCTGGCCGACGCGCGCGCCGATCTGGGCCAGCACTTGCTCCGCGCTGATCGGCACCTCGCCCACGGGGGCGACGCGGATGTCGCGGATCGGCGCCGCCACCGCGGCCGCCGCCACCGCGAAGACCGCGGCCAGCGGCCCAAGGATCCGGCGCAGGCTCATATCCGCCCCTCCGCGTCTTCCGCGGTCGAGGCGTCCACGCCCCCCTCCATCCCGCGGTTCTCGAACCGCGTGAAGCTCTCCTCGAAATTCAGATGCACCTCGCCGGTCGGCCCGTTGCGGTGCTTGGCGATGTCCACGATGGCCAGCCGCTGGTCGGCGGCTTCCGGATCGTTCTTGTAGCGGCTCGGCCGCCGCAACAGCATCACCACGTCCGCGTCCTGCTCGATCGCGCCCGAATCGCGCAGATCCGACAACTTGGGAATCGCGGACTTCGAATCGCGCGTTTCCGGCGCGCGGCTCAGCTGGCTCAGCACCAGCACCGGCACCTTCAGCTCCTTGGCCATGCCCTTGAGGGCCTGCGAAATCGCGGCGGTTTCCCGTTGCCGCCCCTCCGCCGCGAACTTGGAGAAGTTCATCAGCTGCAGATAGTCCACGACGATGAGCTGCACGTCGTACTTCCGCTTCAGGCGGCGCGCGCGGGCCCGCAGGTCCAGCGCCTCCAGGCCGGCGGTGTCGTCCACGTAGATCGGCGCCTTGCCCAGCTTGTCCATCGCCCCCATCAGCAGCCCGTGTTGCTCCGTGCCCACATTGCCCGTGGCCAGCAGCTGCGCCGGCACGCGCGCCCGGCAGCAGATCATGCGGCGGACGAGCGATTCGGCGGACATCTCCAGGCTGAAGACCGCGACCGGCCGCGGCGGCTGGTTGCGCTCGCCCAGCGCCACGTTCTCGGCGATGTTCAGCGCCAGCGAAGTCTTGCCCATGGAGGGGCGCGCCGCCAGCACAATCAGATCGCCCCGCTGCATCCCCAACAGCTTGTGGTCGATGTCGAGATAGCCCGTGGAAACCCCCGTGAGGCCCTTCTTCTCGGAGATCAGCTTTTCGATCTCCTTGGCCTCCTCCTTGATGAGCTGCTCCCAGGTGCGTTCGGTGGCCATGCGCTTCTCGCTCAGGCTGAAGAAGGCCTCCTCCGCCGTGCTCAAAAGCGATTCCGCCTCGACATCCCCGCGGTAGCAGTCTTCCGTCACCACGCGGGCGGCATCGATGATGCGCCGCAGCAGATGGTTTTCGTAGACGCGCTGGATGTAGTATTCGGCGTGGGCCGTCGTGGGCGTGCCGCCGATCAGGCGCGCCAGCTCGTCCTCGCCCCCCACGCTTTCCAGGCGCCCCGTTTCGCGGAGGCGCTCGGCCACCGTGACGAAATCGACCGGCTTGCGATCGCCGTGCAGGGCCAGCATCGTCTCGAAGAGGCTCTGGTGGCTCTGCACATGGAACGAGGCCGGTGAAATCTGCCGTTCGATGCACAGGTCGAGGACGCGGGCGGCGTCCTGCAACGCGCAACCCAGCACCGCCCGCTCGGCCTCCTCGCTGTGCGGCGGGACGCGGTCTCCGGAACGGGGCGTCCGGGCGCCCGATCCCGCCTCTCCCGCTCCGGCCATGCCTCGCCCCCCTACTCCGCTTTCGCGGAGCCTTCGGCGGCCTTCTCGGCGACGACCTTCACCTTCAGCTTGCCGCGAACCTCGGGATGGAGGCTCAGCAGGGCCTCGTGTTCGCCCAGCGACTTGAAGGGTTCGTGCATCGCCAGCTGCTTCTTCTGGAGCTCGATGCCTTCCGCCGCCAGCTTCGCCAGCACGTCGCCCGCGCTGACCGAGCCAAACAGCCGTCCGTCGGCGTTCGCCTTCACGGAGCACGTCAGCGTCATCTTCTCCAGCTTCTGGAGCAGCGCCTCGGCCTCTTCCTTCTCCTTCGAGAGACGGACCACGGCCTCCGCGCGCTTCTTCTCGATCAACCGCTTGGTCCCGGCGGTCATCGTCGTCGCCAGCTTTTGCGGGAACAGGAAGTTCCGCGCATAGCCCGACCGGACGCGGCAGGCATCTCCGGAGCGTCCCAGCTCCGGCACATCCTCCAGCAAAATCACTTCAATGGATTTACCCATGGCACACACCTGTCCTTCCGCCGCCTACGGCAGCAATCCCATCACCCGCGCGCGACGGATCGCGCGTTTCACCTGGCGCTGCTGCTTCGAGTTCGCCCCGGTGACGCGTCCCGGAACGATCTTGCCGCGCTCGGTCATGAACTTGCGCAGGAATTCATAATCGCGGTAGTCCACCACCTGGTCGGCCTTGAGCAGGCGCGTCCGCGTCCGCCCGAGTTCGTCCGTCTTCGCCTCGCGGCGCGGGGCCCGTTTCGTCTTTTTCTTTATCATATGCTTGCTGCTCCGTGTTTAAAAGGGAATGTCTTCGTCGGTCGCGGGCTTCGCCAGCGGTTCGTCGTAGGCCGCCGGCGCGGCGGACGCGGCCGGGGCGGTGTCGCGCACGGCCCCGTCGCGGCGGGGGCCGCTCAGGAATTGCACGCGCTCCGCGCGCACCTTCAGGCGGGTGCGCTTCTGCCCCGTCTCCTTGTCGTCCCAGCTGTCCAGCTGCAGGCGCCCCTCGATGAAGAGGGGCGAACCCTTCGCCAAATACTGCTGGCAGGTCTCCGCCTGCCGGTCCCAGACATCCACGTCCAGGAAGACGGTCTTCTCGACCTTCTCTCCGGCCTTGTTCTGGTAGGACTCGTTGACGGCCAGGCGAAGCGTGGAAACCGCCGTTCCCGACGGCGTCCGGCGCACTTCGGGATCCTGCGTGAGGTTCCCGATCAGCATCACCTTATTTAGCGACGCCATCGTCCAACTCCTTTTTCTTCGCCAGCGGCACCACGGCGGGGGCCGACACCACCTGGACGCGGAACACCTGGTCGTCGAGCTTCAGGCGCGCCTGCAAGGCCGCCACCTTGTCGCCCGCCAACTGGAAGGCGATCAGCCCGTAGTGGCCACCCTGCTGCTTCTGCATCGGGCGGGCGAACTCGCGCTTGCCCAACCGCGTGCTGCTGGTGACTTTTCCGCCCAGCTTCTCGATTTCCGCCCGGACGGCCTCGACCGCGCCATCCCAGTCCGTTTCCTTCAGGCTTTCCCGAAAGATGATCATCGCCTCGTATTTATTCACTTCCTGCCTCCTCAATTGAACTCGTTCATCGCCCGGTCCGTACCGTGGACGAGGATGCACTCGAGGGCATCCGTCGCCCGGGCGGCGGCTTCCGCCAGCGCCCGGCGCTCCGCGGCATCCATCCGTTCCAGCACGTGGTCCTTCAAACTCTTTCCTTCTTCCTGCTCTCCAACTCCGACCCGCACCCGGACGAATTCCTCCGTCCCCAGGCGCTCGATCACCGATTTCAGCCCGTTGTGTCCGCCGGCGCTTCCCTTCGGCCGGATCCTCAGCTTGCCCAGCGGCAGGTTGATATCGTCGGCCACGACAATCAAGTCTTTTGCGGCCCGCCCCGACGGGCGCATCAGCGCCGGCAGGACGTTCCCGCTCAGGTTCATGAAGGTCAGCGGCTTCGCCAGCAGCAGGTTTCCGACGCCTTCCATCGCGGTCTTCGCGGTCTGGACCGGGCGGCACCACGAACGGCGTAAGGCCGCTCCCCGGCGCCGGGCGAACTCGTCCAGAACCTGCCACCCGGCGTTATGCCGCGTGTGCTCGTAGGCTCGTCCGGGATTGCCCAGTCCCACCACCAGTTTCATGCGCGAAATGCGTCTCCTGCCGCCTTGCAACGGCTATTTCTTCTCCTTCTTCTCGGCGGCGGGGGCCTTGGCGCCCTCCTTGGCCGGAGCCTTGGCTTCCTTGCCGGCGCCCTTGGCTTCCTTGCCCTTCTCCGCGCCCTCCTCGCCTTCCTCTTCCTTCTTCTCGGTCAGCACTTCCGGTCCGGCGGCGGTGGCGGCTTCGGCTTCGGCCTTCTCTTCCTCCTCCGTGCGCGGCGCGGCGACGGCGGCGACCACCTGGTCCGGATCGCTCATCATCTTGTACTTCGCCGCATCCACCTTCACATCCCGCACGCGCAGCGTCTTGCCGACATGCAGGTCCGTCACGTCCAGCTCGAACTCCTCGACCATGTCCGCCGGGAGGCACTGGACGGTCAGCGTGCGCAGCACGTGCTCCAGGATGCCGCCTTCGTTCGCCACGCCCGTCGGGATGCCCGTCAGCTTGACCGGCACCTCGATCTCGATCTTGCGGGTCATGGAGATCTCGTAGAAGTCCACGTGGAGCACCCGGCCCGTCATCGGATGGTGCTGGATGGCCTTGAGCATCACCTTGAAGGGCTTGTCCCGGCCCTCCACCGCCAGATCCAGGATCATGTTTTCGCTGCGATGGCTGCGGAGCATCATCACGAAGTCATGTTCGTTCAGCTGGATGTCCAGGCCTGGACGGCCCTCGCCGTACACCACCGCCGGGAACCATCCCGTGCGGCGCAGGCGTCCGGCCGACGCACTGCCCTTCGCCTCGCGCGACTTGGCGGTCAATTTCGTCTCTTTCATTGCGTTCTCCCTTGATGAATCTCGAACAGCTTGGAAACGGACTCGTCTCCATAAATCCGCTTGATCGCATCGCCCAGCAGGTCCGCGACCGTCAGGATCGTGATCGGGAAGTCGTCCCACTTCTGCGGCAGGATGGTGTCGGTGGTGATCAGCTCCTCGATGGGCGAATCCTTCAGGCGCCGGATGCCCAGTTCAGTGATCGGACAATGGCTCACCACCGCCCGCACCGATTTCGCCCCGTTGGCCTTGGCCAGCTGGGCCGCCGCGCACAGCGTGCCGGCCGTCGTCGTCATGTCGTCGGTCAGGATGCAATCCTTGCCCCGGACGTCGCCCACCAGTTCCAGCGCCTCGACCTCCGTGGGGGAGGTCCGGTGCTTGCCGGCCAGCGCCAAACCGGC
>DMJA01000074.1 GCA_003451935.1 Verrucomicrobiota bacterium
GGATTCAATCCGCATCGGCGCAGATAACTCTCGTAGAAGTCGCAAAGCACAATGACGCGGGAAAACCGGCGCAGGGCGCGGATGTTCAGGGCCTGGAAGAACCGCTCCTTCACGTTCCAGCGGAAGAGCCAGCCGTGGACGGTGCTGACGACGGGAAACAACGCCCCCCATTTTGAGGCAAAGCCCGCATGCCAATCGGCCTTGTAGCCGGTGGAATGGAGCACATCGACCTTTTCCCGCGCCATGAAGTCGCGGATCCGTTGGATGGCCAAACGGGAAAAGCGGCCGCGCACCGAGATTTCCTCCACAGGTGCCCGGCGGCGCAAGGCCTCCGCCAACGGGCTGCCGCCCGCTCCCATCCGGATCTCGCGCAACAAAAGCACATGGACGGATACGCCGGCGGCGGCCAGCCCTTCGACGAGGCGGACCGTCGCCTGTTCCGCACCATACAGCGTCCGGGTGTCCTGCAGCAGAAATGCGACTTTCATCGGAATTACTGTAGCGAATGCCCCCCCCAAACGCAAACCGTGCGCCCCCTCCATTCATTTTATGCACTTATGCGCATATGCGCATAAGCGAATAGAATCTCATCGAGGCCGATTCGCGAATGTCCCGCATCCGCACACCCGCCCGGGTGCGCGAAAATGTTTTACCCTCCGCGCGCTTTCGGATAGGATGCCGCACATGTGTTGAAGATGAGGCACCGATGAGACATTTGTTGACCCTGGAAGACTGGACCCCCGCGCAGATCGCCGAGGCCATTGCCGTGGCCCGCACGATCAAGGCGAACCCGGAAAAATACGCGGACACCCTGTGCCGCAAGACCCTGTGCATGATTTTCGAGAAGCCCTCTCTGCGCACCCGCCTGTCCTTCGAGGCCGGCATGAACCAGATGGGCGGCCATGCCATCTATTACGACACCTCCACCTCCCCCTTCGGCGCCGGCAAGGAATCCATCGCCGACACCGTGCGCACCATGTGCCGCTATGTGGACATCATCATGGCCCGGCTGTTCAAGCACGAGGACCTGCTCGAAATGGCCCGCCACACCACCGTGCCGATCATCAACGCCTTGACCAATTTCTCCCATCCCGGCCAGATCCTGGCCGACCTCCAGACTATCGAGGAGCACAAAGGCCGCCTTGCCGGCCTCAAGTTGGCCTATTTCGGCGACAGCTTCAACAACGTGACCCACTCCCTCCTCTTCGCCTGCCCGAAGATGGGCATGCACCTGTCCGTTGCCTGCCCGGCCGGCAAGGACTACGAGCCCGCCGCCAACGCCTTCGACGCCGCCCAGGCCGCCGCCGCGAAGAACGGCGTGCGGATTGAAGTGACGCACGATGCCGCCGCCGCCGCCCGCGACGCGGATGTGGTCTATACCGATTCGTGGATGAGCTACCACATTCCCAAGGACAAGGCCGGTGCCCGCGTCAAGATTTTCGGCCCCTACCAGGTCACCGCCGAGCTGATGATGCTCGCCAAGCCCGACGCCATTTTCCTCAATTGCCTGCCCGCCATGCGCGGTCTGGAACAGACGGCGGAGGTCATCGACGGACCCCAGTCCGTTGTGTTCGACCAGGCCGAAAACCGGATGCATATGCACAAGGCTTTGATGTTGATTTTGCTCCAGGATGCAGGCACCATCCCAAAGTTAAGGTGAACAGGTCCCCATGAGCAGCGAATTGGCAGGCGACATCCTCATCGAGCGGTTCGAGGTCATCGCCTGCTCGAAATGCTCCCAGCCCATCGACACCACCCATTCCGAGCCGTTCAGCCTGATCCACTGCCCCGCCTGCGGCGCCCAGATGAAGGTGCCCGCCCGCTTTGCCAACTTCATCCTGCTCGACCAGTTGGGCAAGGGCGGCATGGGCGCGGTCTACAAGGCCTATGACGAAACCCTCGGCCGAACCGTCGCGCTCAAGGTGATGCAGCAGGCCATCGGCCAAGACCGCGCCTTCGTCGAACAATTCCTGCAGGAAGCCCGCGCCCTGGCCGCCATCAACCACCCCAACATCGTCCAGATCTACAGCTACGGCGAAGAAAACGGGCAACCCTACATCGTGATGGAACTGGTGGATGGCGGCCGCCTCGACCACATCCAGGAGAAGAAAACGGCGCTCGACGAGATCTTCGTGCTGCAAACCGCCCAGCAGGTCATCCGCGGCCTGCAGGCCGCCAACGCCGCCGCCATGACCCACGGCGACATCAAGCCCGCCAACATCCTCTACGACAAGGCCGGCCACGCCAAGGTCGTCGACTTCGGCCTCGCGCGCTTCAAGGGCGAAAAGCCCAAGCCCGGCGAAGTCTGGGGCACCCCCTACTACGTCGCCCCGGAAGTCGTCAAAGGCCAGTCCCCCAATGCCGGCTCCGACATCTATTCCCTCGGCGGCACCCTCTACCACGTGCTCACCGGCGAGCCCCCCTTCAACTGCGAAACCGTCATCGACACCGTCCTGCTGCGCTTCAAGGAACCCCCGCCCGATCCGCGCACCTTCAAGAGCTCCGTCACCCCCAAGACCGCGGGCATCCTCATGCGCATGCTCGAGATGGACCCTTTCGCCCGCTATCCGACCTATGAGTCGCTGCTGAAGGACGTCACCGATGCCTTGGCCCCTTTGCAGGAAGCCCGGTCCGGAAAAAAGAAAACGCCCGAGAAAAAAAGTGTCGCCGTGCCGGTCATTCTGGGCTTGGTGGCGCTGGCCCTCATCGGCGGCGGTACCTACCTGGGCATGAATTTCTTCAAAGCCCGCCAGAAGGAAAAGGCTGAAAAGGCCAAGTTCGAGCGGGATATCGCCGAAGGCCGCCTCGTCGCGAAATTCGTGGGCGGCAAAATCGTCTATGCCCCCCCCGCAACCTCCGCCGCAGCCACCGGCGATGCGGCCACGCCCGCCCCCGAAGCCCCGGCTCCGGAGACCGCCGCCAGTGGCTGGAACATTCCGGCCGACCTGGACACCGCCGTTTCGGGCGACAGCGGATCCAGCGACTTGCAGGACCGCAAGATCCTGCTGCTGCGCGCCGGCAACAGCGGAAAACTGGAAGAAGCCAGCAAGATCTATGTGCGCTTTCCCCTGGCCGGCGTGGATCGGGCCCGCCTCGACCAAGCCACGCTGCAACTGACCTTCGGCCGCAAAGGGACCATGAAGACCAAAAGCAGCCCCTTTAAACTGCAAGTGTGGGCCCTCCCGCCCGGCGAGACCTCCACCTGGGATGATTTCCTCGGCTGGGCCAACGCCCCCGGCAACGACACCCAGAGCGCTGGCGGCATGCTGGCGGACAAGACCGTCCTGCTGACCACCTGGGACCTGCCCGCCAACCCCGAAACGGGCGACCGCCTTCAGATCACCGCCAAGCCCCTGGCCGATTTCATCCGCAACTTCTCCGGCGATGCGCTCACGCTGGTCCTCACGGCCGACACCGAGACCGACCACAAGGGCGGCTGGCGGATCACCTCGATCGAAGATGGACGAGAGTGGTTTCCGCCCCCCACCCTCATTCTCAAGGCGAAATAGCCCCGCCCTCTCCCCTGTTTTTCCACACTGTGGAAAATAGTTTTCCACAGTGTGGAAAA